>CAYQCM010000001.1:0-43930 GCA_964416045.1 uncultured Eubacteriales bacterium
AGCATCTAAGCGTGAAGTCGGCTCCAAGATTAGATATCCCTTAGCAAAAGCTAGTAAGACCCCTTGTAGACTACAAGGTTGATAGGCTGTATGTGTAAGCTTGGTAACAAGTTTAGCTTGGCAGTACTAATTGGTCGAGGGTTTGTCCTTATTGATTTTTTGGTTTTTCCTAACTGCTTTACTTTTATTCAGTTTTGAAGGTGTAGGTTTTGCACCATTAGCTCAGTTGGTAGAGCACCTGACTCTTAATCAGGGTGTCCCGGGTTCAAATCCCTGATGGTGCACCATTTGGGCTCGTTGGTCAAGCGGTTAAGACACTGGCCTCTCACGCCGGTAACGCGAGTTCGATTCTCGCACGAGTCACCATAAATTAAGATTAAAGTTTTCTCTATGTTTTTATATAGAGGATTTTTTAATTTATTTGTAGATTATATAAAGTAGATTATATAAAAATGATATTCTATACATGATAATGGAGGAGTACCCAAGTGGTTGAAGGGTCTGGCTTCGAATACCAGTAGGTCGATAATATCGGCGCAAGGGTTCAAATCCCTTCTCCTCCGCCAATAAAAGATAAATTTGTTTTAGAACAGATTTGTCTTTTTTTATTGACAAATATAGTAGAAATAAGATTTTGATACTATTTATTGTTTTATTTTTTAAAATATTGGTCTATTTTTTATTATTGTAATAAATGAATTTTTAATGATACAATTAAATATTAAGTAATTTGTCATTTTATACATAATATATTATATTTATTGCTAATTAATTGCTATTTTATAGAATATACTAAATATGGAGTGCAATTTTTTGGCAAAGGAGCCATAATAGTTAATATAATATAATTGAATAGGAGTTTTTATAATATGAATAATCAAAAATATAAGTTTATTCTTCCACCATTATCATTTGCATATGATTCTTTGAGTCCATATATAAGTGAAGAGACTTTAAAATTTCATCATGACAAACATTTTCAGACTTATGTTGATAACTTAAATAAAGCGCTTGAAAATTATCCTGAATTTCAACGTTGGAGTTTGGAAAAACTTGTTTGTGATTATAGCAAACTTCCAGAAGATATAGAAAATACTGTTAGAAACAATGCCGGTGGTGTTTATAATCATTATTTATACTTTGACCTTATGACGCCTAATTCTACTAAAAAACCAGTTGGCACAATAGCAGATGCTATTGATAAAAGATTTGGATCATATGATATGTTTAAGAAAGAAATAAAAAATGTTGCTCTTAATACGTTTGGTTCCGGTTGGGCTTGGCTTGTGAAAGACGAAGCCGGAAACCTAGAAATTATTTCTACACAAAATCAGGATACTCCTTTTACGTTAAATTTATATCCTATTTTATTAGTAGATGTATGGGAGCATGCATATTACTTACAGTATCAAAATAGACGTGCAGATTACTTAGATAATTGGTTTAATGTTGTCGATTGGGAAAAAATAGAAAAAAATTTTAATAAACTTTAAAAAATAAAAGACAAAATATTTTTATATTTTGTCTCTTAATATTATTTATTCTATCTCTATAAATGTTTTTTGAGGTTCTTCATTCATTTTAGGAAATTTTAAAATCAAAGTACCGTTTTCAATTTTAGCTTTTATATCATCATGCTTTACTTTATCACCAACATAAAAACTTCTTGAAGAATGACCTCTATATCTTTCTTTTCTTATACATTTACCATCTTTATCTTTTTCTTCAGAAGAGGAATTTGAAAATGTGGATATTTTTAAATATCCATTGTCTAATTCTATCTTTATATCTTCTTTTTTTATACCGGGAATATCAATTATCAATTTATAGTTATTTTCTTCTTCTATTATGTCTGTAGTCATAGTTGTTGAAAAAGTTTTTTTATTCATATATTCAAATAAATCGTCTATAGGGTTTTTAAGATCATCAAAATAGTTATTATAAGGCATCATATACATAATTATTGTCCTCCTAATTTCTGAAATTAAATATTTTATAATAATTTTTGCAGATCTTTTTTATATCTGTATTAGTATATTAGCACGATAAATTAGCAGTGTCAATACTTGAGTGCTAATTTTTTTTATTTAGTAATTTATTATTTAATTTAAATATTTTATAATATTAAAATGTAAATATTGACAAATTTTATCGTTGTGATAAAATAATTCTTTAAATTATTAAAAGATTGGAGGCATTAAAATTTCAAAAAGTAAAATTAATATTGATATATTAATGTTATTTCTATTATTAGCTTATTTATTACGTTGATTTTAAGCATAGTAATATATTTTCAAGATAGAATTAAAAATATAGAAAGTAATTTTTTCCAAGGTGTTGGAGAGACTATTTCTGATACTAATCATAGTAATTCTGAATCACAAAATGATTTGACTATTAATTCTATTGTGGGTTCATATGTAGAAGATAAATCTACAAATTTACTATTTTCCCCATATGATTGGGGCAGTAGGGTAGGAATATCTATTTCAGATAATACGGAAAAAATATAGTTCTGAAAAGCTTAATAATGCCCTGGGCTGGGACAAAAATACAGTTGCAGACGTACGTGAAATTTATAATTATCATGAATGTATAGATAATAACTTTTCAAAGAAAATTCAAGATAGATTTTTAAATGAGATTTATGTTGTTAATCATAACAATAAATTTTATATTTTAGATTCAGGTGGAAGAGGAGCAAATATTTTTATTTGTCTGCAAAATTTATTAAAGTTAATATTGACTAAAATAAAATTTAATATATTGCTAAGTCGAAGTACGTTGATGATACAAGTGAAAATTTTGATCCTGAAAAATCTGACGGCGAAAATCTTGTTAGATATGAAGAAAAGCCTTTTATACTCATAAGAGAAAATGGTAAATGACTTGTTGATGAATTTACTTTACCTTATTAAATATTTTCTTATAGAAAGCTAAATATAGGGTATTAATTATGTTTGTATTTTTTCTTTTAAAGGATGTAATAATAATATTTGGAATTAAATGTTATATTTAGTGAATGTGAGATGATCTTTTTATGGATTTTTACAGTTTAGATAAAGAAGTAGTTATGGACAAAATGAATACAGATATATCTGTTGGTCTCACAGATTCACAGGTTAAAAGTAGAATAAAAGAGTACGGGTATAATGAGTTTGAAAAACAATCTTATGAAAGTATATTTAAAAAAATATTAAATCAATTAAAAGATATTTCCGTTATTATATTATTGATAGCCGCAGTATTGTCATTTATATTGGCTATTCGAGAAGGTCATGGCTATATTGAGCCATTTGTAATCTTAAGTATAGTTATTATAAACGTTGTTTTGGCTATATCTCAGGAGAAAAGCGCTGAAAAAGCGATTGACGCTTTATCAGATCTTAATAGTCCTATGTGTGTAGTTGTTAGAGATGGCGTTCAGAAGAAAATTAATACCTCTGAAGTAGTTCCCGGGGATATAGTTTTGATTAAAACAGGAGATTTAGTCCCAGCCGACGCGCGAATAGTTGAAAGTACGAACCTTTTGGTTGACGAGTCTTCGCTTACGGGTGAAAGTGAATCTTCAGAGAAGGGTTCGGGGACATTATCTGGTAAAAATATTCCTTTGGGAAATCAGGATAATATGGTTTTTTCGGGGTGTCTTGTTAAAGCAGGACATGCAAAATCCGTCGTTGTAGCTACGGGTATGAAAACCCAAATGGGTAAAATAGCAGGTTTTTTAAATGATACTCAACAAATTAAGACTCCACTTCAAGATAGATTAAATAAAATTGGTAAAATTATTAGTTTTGTTGCTATTGTGTCTAGCGTACTTTTATTTATATTTGGGTATATACATGGTCAGGATTTTTGGGGTATGATGCTTTTAGCTATATCTTTAGCTGTTGCAGCCGTACCGGAAACTCTTTCTTTAATAGTTACTTTATCTCTTATACAAGGTATAAAAAATCTTGTGGATAAGAATGTTTTAACTAGGAAGTTACCTGCTGTGGAGAATCTTGGAAGCGTGTCCGTTATATGTTCTGACAAGACCGGTACTATTACTCAAAATAAAATGTCTGTAAAGAAACTGTGGGTTAATAATATGGCTCCTATACGTGATAATGATGAATTTTCTTCTGAGTATTTAGATCTTATTAAAAAACTTGTTTTGGCAAGTAATGCTTCTATAAAAACTTTTGAAGATGGAAGTATAGAAATTATTGGTGATCCTACGGAAAGCGCTATTTTGAGTTTAGGATTTAGAAAAGACATAGATAAAAATGATTTACTGGAAAAATATATTAAAGTAGGGGAAATACCTTTTTCTTCTGAAAGAAAAATGATGACTAATATTGTTAAACTTCCTACAAATGAGTATTTATTGGTTTGTAAAGGCGCGTTTGACAGACTTCCCCTTAATATTCAAACTTTTAATTTTGACGAGGCTAAAAATATACACGATTCTTTTGCAAAAGATTCTCTCAGGATAATAGCTTTGGCAAGTAAAATTATAAAAGAACTCCCTGATGATAATAATTTCGAAATATTAGAAAAGGATTTGGATTTTATAGGCTTTGTAGGACTTATTGATCCTCCGAGGCCTGGAGTTATGTCAGCCATCGAATCTGCGAAACGCGCTGGTATACGTACTGTTATGATTACCGGTGATCATGCCGCTACGGCTAAGGCTATTGCTAAGGAACTTAAGATTATGTCTGATGAGGATAAGATATTAACTGGTCAAGAATTATCTATGATTTCCGATGAAGAGCTATATGAAACCATACAGGATTATTCTGTTTTTGCAAGAGTTTCGCCTGAGGATAAGATACGTATTGTTGAGGCGTGGCAGGAAAATGATGAGGTTGTTGCTATGACTGGCGACGGTGTAAATGATGCTCCTGCACTTAAAGCCGCTGATGTTGGTATTGCTATGGGTAAAAATGGTACGGAAGTTGCCAAGAGCGCCGCTGACGTAGTATTGACAGACGATAATTTTTCTACAATCGTACAAGCCGTTAAAGAAGGGCGTAACGTATACTCTAATATTAGAAAAACTGTTTATTTTTTACTTACGTGCAATTTATCAGAAATTATTATTATGCTTGGCGCTCAAATAATAGGCTGGAATTCTATTCTTACTCCGGCAATGCTTCTTTTAATTAACGTCCTTGGTGACGGTATTCCGGGAATCCAAATTGCTAAAGAAGTTTCAAGTTCTAACATTATGAACAGAAAACCTGTTCATCGCGATGAAAGTTTTTTTAGTGGCGGACTTATGGAACTTATAGCATGGCAAACTATAATTTTTTCGGTAATCGCATGGATAGGATATTATTTTGGCGCTTTTATACAGTTATCTTCAAGTATTATTCCTTCTCATGCGGTAGGACAAGCTATGGCTTTTCTTATAATAGGATGGTCTTCAATTATACATGTGTTTAATGTTAGAAGCAGGAGATCTATATTTAAAGTAGGATTTACGAAAAATCCTTTACTTAATGTTAGCACGATTTGTATGATAATATTTTTTGTTGTTTTAGTTGGAGTGCCGCAGATAGCAAATGTTTTTGAGTTTTATAAATTGGATATTTGGCACTGGATTATTTGTATTTTATTCTCACTTGTCCCTACCGTATTTTCAGAGGTAGAAAAATTTTTCTATCAGTTTAAAGAAAGTCAAAGATATAAGTGTAGAATTATGACTCACTTTTATAAAGACATATAGAAATTAATTACTTTATTTTTTGATTTTTTCTTTATTTAAAAATATAATTCAAATCATTATATGTTATTTTAATGTATTACTATTTTTTTAAGGCATATAATAATTATTAAATAAATTAAGAAAGGATCAATTTATAATGACTAATAATATTTCCGTACTTGAATATATAGATAAAATTAAAAAACTTGTTAATCCTGATGATATTGTTTGGATAGACGGATCGGAAAACCAACTAGAAATCCTTAGAAAGCAATCTTGCAATAAAGGAGAGCTGATAAAATTAAACCAAGAAAAATTGCCGGGATGCTATTTACATCGTACAAAACTAAACGATGTAGCAAGAGTTGAAGACCGTACGTTTATATGCACTGAAACAAAAGATGAAGCAGGTCCTACAAACAACTGGTGGGACCCTAAAGAAGCTTATGAAAAACTTTTTAGTATTGCTAGAAATAGTTATATAGGTAAAACGATGTATATAATTCCATATTCTATGGGCCCTATAGGTTCGAAGTTTTCTAAGATAGGAATTGAAATTACTGATTCTATATACGTGGTACTTAATATGGCTATAATGACTAGAGTTGATAAAGAAGTACTTGAAGTGTTAGGGGATAATAATGACTGGGTTAGAGGACTTCATTGTTCGTGCGATATAGATGAAAAACAAAGATATATTTGTCATTTTCCTCAAGACAATACTATTATTTCAGTAAATTCCGGATATGGTGGCAATGTACTTCTGGGTAAAAAATGTTTTGCTTTAAGGATAGCTTCATATCTAGGGAAAAAAGAAAAATGGATGGCTGAACATATGCTTATTCTTGGTATGCAGAATCCTAAAGGTGAGATAAAGTATATTTGTGCGGCATTTCCATCGGCTTGTGGAAAAACTAATCTTGCTATGCTTATTCCACCTGAAGTATACAGAAAAAAAGGATATAAGGTTTGGTGCGTTGGTGATGACATTGCATGGCTTAGAAAAGGAAAGGATGGCAGACTTTGGGCCGTAAATCCTGAAAATGGTTTTTTTGGCGTTGCCCCGGGTACGAATTCCAGGTCAAATCCTAATGCTTTAGCTACTACTACGCATGATACTATTTTTACAAACGTAGTCCAAAATTTAGATGATAATACAGTATGGTGGGAAGGTCTTGATAAAAATCCTCCTTCTAATGCCGTTAATTGGAAAGGGGAAAAATGGAATGGTAGAATTTCCGAGGAAAAAGGAGCTCATCCTAACAGCCGATTTACTTCTCCTGCTAAAAACTGTCCGTGTATAAGCAGTGAGTTTGAAAATCCCAATGGAGTTCCTATTTCAGCTATTATTTTTGGAGGAAGAAGAGCTCAAACTATACCTTTAGTTTATGAAGCTTTTGATTGGAATAGCGGAGTATTTGCTGGGTCTATAATGTCCTCAGAGACAACCGCGGCGGCGGCCGGTAAAGTTGGTGTGCTTAGGCATGATCCAATGGCTATGATACCTTTTTGTGGATATGATATGGGAAAATATTTTGGTCATTGGATTGAAATGGGAAAAGAATTAGGGGATAAAGCTCCTAAAATATTTAACGTTAACTGGTTTAGGACAGATAAAAATGGCAACTTTATTTGGCCTGGATTTGGAGAAAATTTGAGAGTACTTGAATGGATTTTAAAAAGATGTGAAAATGAGATAGAAGCTCGAAAAACACCTATTGGCTATTTACCATTTTCTAAGGATATTAATCTTGAGGGACTAGATTTAATTTCCTCTGATTTGGATTCTCTTTTGGAAGTTGACAGTGGTTTATGGAAAAAAGAAATAGAGAACATAAGATCTTTTTATAAGAAGTTTGGGGATACTCTTCCGAAAGAATTGATAGAAAATTTGGATAAAATTGATAAATTTTTATAAAACTGTTGACAATTAGTATATATGTATATATAATAAGTATGAAATATATTATAAAAATGAGGTGTTATTATGAGTATTAATGTTGAAAAAGTGAATTCTTTGCTTCAATCAGAGGGCTTTGTAGAAAAGTTGAAATCAGACCTTTCTGAGGAAGGTATAGTTAAGGCTTTTGGTGATGGAGGGATACAAATAGGACCTAAAGATGCACGTGCCTTTAAAAAAGTTATATCCGGTCTTTACGAATTGGCGGATAGTGATTTGGATGTTTCAGGAGGGGTAAGCTTTGAAGGAGGTTTTAAAGATATCGGAAAAGGAGTAGGAAATCTTGTTGGAGGAACTGCTAAAGGTGTAGGTACAGTTGCTAGCGGTGTTGCTAAGGGTGTAGGTACGGTTGTTGGCAGTGCTGCTAAGGGTGTTGGGAAAACTGTTTGGGGTGTTGCCCAAATTCCTTTAAGCTTAGTATATGATGTTGGTAAGGGAATTTATGAAGGCGGTAAAGAAGGTTTAGGAATAACAAAGTAAGTTTTTAAGCAATAGAATATTTTTTAAAAATAAGCTATAATTATATTTATAGCTTATTTTATTTTTGAGGGTAAAATGGAAAAAAATAATTTAATAGAAGTTTTGATAGAAGACGTGTCTCTAGATGGCAAAGGTATCGCGCGTTATGATGGGATTGTTATATTTGTCCCTTTCGCAGCGGTTGGAGATAAACTTATAGTTAAAATTTTAAAAGTAAAGAAAGATTATGCATTTGGAAAGATTGAAAAAATTTTAAAGAGGTCCTTACATAGAATAGATGTGGATTGCGATAGTTACTATAAGTGTGGGGGATGTGTTTTTAGGCATATTTCTTATGATGAAGAATTGCGTATAAAATCAAAGTTTATAAGAGATTCATTAAATAAATTTTCCGGTATTGTTGATTTTAAAATCAGTGATATTATTGGAGCGAAAGATATTAATTATTATCGTAACAAAGCTCAAGTACCTGTAAGGTATAGTGGTAATAAAAAAATTGTATCTGGATTTTTTAGTCCTCATAGCCATAATGTGGTTGAATGTTTGGACTGTAAATTACACCCTAAAGAATTTGATAGAATAATATTAGAGATAAAAAAATGGATGCAAATTTATAATGTAAAACCTTATGATGAGGCGAAAAATATAGGTTTAATAAGGCATATATATTTAAGATACGCTAAATCTACAAATGAAATTATGGTATGTTTAGTTATAAACGGAACTTATCTGCCACATGAAGATATTTTTGTAAAGAACTTAACTGATAAATTTAAAAATATTAAAAGTATGTATCTAAACTCTAATTGTAAAGTTACAAATGTTATTTTAGGAGAAAAAAATAAAATTATTTTCGGAAAGGATTTTATTCGAGATACTTTATGTAATATAAAATTTAATATTTCCCCGCTTTCTTTCTATCAAATTAATCATGACCAAACTGAAATAATGTATAATATAGCAAAAAATATGCTGAATCTGAAAAGTACTGACAATGTTTTGGATTTATATTGCGGTATCGGTACTATTGGTCTTACTATGCATCATAATGTAAATAGCCTATTGGGTATTGAAATCGTAAAACAAGCTGTTGAAAATGCTATTAAAAATTCTAAAATTAATGATATTAAAAATGCTGATTTCATTTGTGGCGATGCTTTTGAGGTAGTAAATTCTATTTCAAGTGACATTAAAAATATAGACGTAGTAATCATTGATCCGCCAAGAAAAGGATGTGACAGTAAATTAATAAATACTATAGTGAAAATTCATCCTAAAAAGATATTATATATTTCTTGCAATCCATGTACTTGGGCAAGAGACATAAAGATATTATGTGAACAATTTTATAATTTAGATTCAGTTGTACCTATAGACCTATTTCCCAGAACCGGACATGTTGAGACTATTTCTCGGTTAATTAGAAAAAATCCTAATATATAGTCTTTGTAAGTTGAATTTGCACGAACTGGAATTAACACTTTATGAGAAAAAATGTTTATTAGCAGACTTATATAATATTAAACTAACTAAAAAATTCATGATAAACTTACTTAATGGTAATTAGCTATAAGTGTTAAATATTTACAATTTAAAGTTAATTGAATAGGGCAATTTTTATGGTAATAATTTTTTTATTACATGTAAATACTTTCTATTGAGCTATTAAACATGTTAGGAGAATTAATATGAGAGATTATCAAAATTGTCTTTTAGACCCCTCAGAAACCGCTATGTTAATTATTGACCATCAACCACAAATGTTTTTTGCTATGGAGGGAGTTAATGGAAGTACAATTATGAATAATATAGTTGGTTTAGCTAAAACTGCCGGGGTTTTTGGTGTACAGTGTATTTTGTCAACCGTAACATCTGAAACTTTTTCCGGGAAAATATATTCTAAGTTACAGGATGTATTTCCTGATATTATTCCTATAGATAGAAGTAGTCGTCTTAATGCATGGGAAGATTATCGAGTCACTAACGCTATTAAGCAAACTGGGAAAGATACTATAATTATAGCTGGATTATGGACTGAGGTTTGTGTAACATTTTCTGCTTTATCTGCTATTGAAGATGGATATGAAGTTTTCGTTGTAACGGATGCTTGTGGAGGCACTACTAAAGAATCTCATGATATGGCTTTGCAAAGAATGATACAAGTAGGAGTTAAACCTGTAACGTGGCAGCAGGTATTATTGGAGTTTCAGAGAGATTGGAGTAACAAAGACACTTATAATCAAGTTATGGAAATAATAAAACAACATTGTGATACTTATGGGTTGGGTGTTGAATATTTTGAAACTATGATTGATTCGGAAAAGTTTGCTTTTAACTTATAAAATAAATTAGAATACATGGTTAATCATGTATTCTAATTTTATCATCGTAATTCTTTAATGGTAAATCTCCCTGTTTTAATATCTTGTACCCACTGTACTATTTTGCTTCTGGATATATTAGGATGAATTTTGATATACTCTATAATTGCGTCTTTACTTTTAATATGAGATCGTTTTTTAGTACCGTTGGGTATACTGCTTAATAAATATTGTTCTAAATAGGTTGCATTTTTAGGCTGTATTTTTGGCGCTACCTTTGTAGAACGTATTTGAGATTGTTTTGTTAATGATTTTATTACAAGTACTAGTTTTGGACGTTTGGGCTTTAAATAACATTTTTTGATCATCTCGATTGTTTTTTGTGTAAATTGTTTTTTGTCTCTATCTGAGGTGAATTTGCATTTTTTTAATAATAATGATATTTTTTTAATTATTATTTTAGCTTCATCGGTAGTTCTAAATACGAGTGATCCTATAAAGTCCATGGTTAATTCCCAGAACTCATTACCTAGTTGAGGGAAATCTTTATTTATTGATTCACATATGTCTTTAATTGTAGAAATATTTTCTTGATCTTGCCGGGCGATTTTAATGTATTGTTTCATTATATTAATATTTTCTTTTTTTACTTTTTGGAATTGTATTATAAATTCATTATGTGCGTCTAAATATGTTTTTCTACAGACAAGGATATGGGGTCAAATTAATTTCTATATCTGGTCTTTTACTAAACTTACAATCTTCATATGTGTGTAATTGATCTATCATATCTTATTTTATATTTGATGGTAAATTTTCTTGAAGGACCATTTGCGTTAATTCAAATACCATGGAGGGTTTCATAGCTTTACGTTTCCTTATATTGTTTTTAGAACTTTTTATTGTTTCAGTAAATTCTTTGGCCGTCATGTTTTCTACATTGTGATAATTATTTAGGAACGCATATTCAGGTTCATAATTTGGAATGTCTTTTTGTAATTTATTTCTTAATGAATTAAACTCCGAAAATGTCAAATTGATCACCTCTCTCATTATAATAATATTATAATTCTTTTTTCATATAAATGTCAATATGTATAGTTATATTGTGTAAATGTTGCATAAACAAAAAGTAAATATATATATACATGTCTTAAAATATTTTATTTTTTTCTTATATTTTATTTAAGGAATAATTTTAATATATTTGGTAATATAATAGTATAAATCAGTATTGACTTTTAATAATAGTTGTCAGATAATACGAAGGTGTAAACTAAATATTTATTTCTTATTGTATTAATGGAAGGAAAACGTTAATGAAAGAATTTAATTATGTAATAGGCAGCGAAAATGGAATACATGCAAGACCCGCTGGAATGCTTGTTAAAAAAGCTTTGACTTATACATCTAAAATTACGGTTTTTAAAGGTGAAGACTCTGTTAGTTTAAAAAGTTTGTTTGATTTATTAAGTTTCGGAATTAAGCAAAATGATGAAATTCGTATAGTAATAGAAGGTGAAGATGAGTCTGAGGCAGAAGCTGGTATAAAAAATTTTTTAGATGAAAATTTTAATAGGAGTCATGTTGCTAATGACAGTATTGAAGGGTAAGGGCGTAGTTAAAGGAATATCGTTTGGAAAATTTTCTATAAAAAATAGTATTAGTAGTATTGATTGTAATTTAAAGTGTAAGATAAATGATGCTCAGTTAGAAATTTTGAGATATGAAAATGGAAAAAAGGCTGCTATAGAACATTTAAAAGAATTGTACAATAAAGTTTGCAGTGAAGTTGATAAAGAAAGTGCTATGATATTTGAAGTTCATCAGATGATGATTGAGGATGAATCTTATTGTAGTTCTATACTTGATTTGATTAAAAGTGAGAAAGTAAACAGTGAATATGGCGTATCGTGCGTTTCAAAAAAGATGATAGATAAACTTTCTGAAGTTGATGATGAATATATTAGAGAAAGAATTGCGGATATTAAGGATATTTCTTCCCTTTTAATAGACTGTATTTGCGGAAATGTCAGAAAAAATTGTGAAATAAGTAGAGAATGTATTCTTGGAGCAAATGATTTTACTCCTAGTCAGACTGCTGAGATGAATAGTGAAACAACAAAAGGTCTTTTAATGATGAATGGGGCTGTAAATTCTCATGCTTGTATTCTGGCCAAAGCTATGAATATTCCTTGTGTTGTTGGTCTTGGTGATCAGCTTAAAGAAGAATATGATGGCAAAGATATAATTTTAGACGGTTTTTCAGGTACAATCTATGTTGAGCCGGATGTTACGACTATTAAAAGGCTTAAAAAGAAACTTAAAATGTGCCAAAAACATTATGAGCTTTTAAATAATTTAAAGGGCAAAGAAAATATAACCGTAGATGGTAAAAAAATAAAATTATATGCAAATATTGGATCTATATCTGACCTTAATATTGTCAAAGGAAATGATGCAGGGGGGATAGGTCTATTTAGAAGTGAATTTTTATATCTAAGAAGAAAAAATTATCCCTCTGAAGAAGAGCAGTTTAAGGTATATAAAAAAGTTTTGGAGGAAATGAAGGATAAAGAAGTTATAATTAGAACTTTAGATATAGGGGCTGATAAGAAAGTAGATTATTTTGACTTACCCAAGGAAGATAATCCTGCGATGGGGTATAGGGCAATTAGAATATGCCTTGACAGACCTCAAATATTTAAGCAGCAATTAAGAGCTATATTCAGAGCTTCGGTATTTGGTAAAGTGTCCATTATGTTTCCTATGATTATATCTTTGCAGGAACTTAAAAATACTAAAAAAATTGTTAAAGAGGTAAAAAATGAACTAAAGGAAAGTGGCATCCCTTTTGATAAAAACGTTAAAGTTGGAGTAATGATTGAAACTCCTGCAGCTGTATTTATCAGCGATGAACTTGCAAAAGAAGCAGATTTCTTTAGTATTGGTACTAATGATCTGACGCAATATTCTTTGGCTATAGACAGACAAAATAATAAAGTAAGTGGTATGTATGATCCTTATCATAAGGCGATACTTCGTATGATAAAGATAGTTGCAGATAATGCTCATAAACACGGGATTTGGGTAGGAATTTGCGGTGAACTAGCTGCAGATGAAAATTTAACAGAACTATTTTTATCTTTAGGGATAGACGAACTTTCTATGTCATCACCATTTATTTTGGGGATAAGAAAGAAGATTAGAGAAACCAATGTTGACGAAGTAAGAGAAGAAGTAATTAAAAAATTTTTGTAATTATAGATTGTAGCTTGATGTACTTTAATATTGTAGGAGGGTTAAGTAATGTTTGATTTTCTTTTCAAGTCCAAAGACAAAGAAATATTAGCTACTCAAAATGGTAAAGCGGTCCCCCTCTCAGAAGTGCCGGATGAAGCCTTTTCCCAAAAGTTACTGGGGGATGGTATTGCTATTATTCCAAGCGACGGAGATATTTTTTCCCCCGTAACCGGAGTTATAGCAAACGTTTTTGACACTCTTCATGCGTATGCAATACGTTCGGAAGATGGTATTGGGATATTAGTTCATATTGGAATAGATACTGTAGATCTTAAAGGGGAGGGATTTGAAACATTTGTTAAAAAAGATCAGAAGGTTAAAGCAGGAGAGCTTATTGGAAGGGCTAATTTGGAGTTTATTCAAGATAAAGGATTTCCGATTTATACTCCTATAGTCATTACTAATGCAGAGAAACTCAAGAATATTTCTTATAATTTAGGTGAGGTTAAAGCTGGTCAAAGTGTTGTTATGTCCTATAAAATTTAAAATTATATATTAAATCATTGTGAAAGATGGTGTGGTTTGTGAAAAGTTCAGGTGTTTTTAGTGTTCTTCAACGTATTGGCAGGTCTTTTATGCTCCCTATTGCGCTTCTTCCAATAGCAGGATTATTATTGGGAATTGGTGCTTCTTTTTCTAATCCTCAAATGATAGCTTCGTATAATTTAGGATGGCTTTTGGGCGAAGGTACTTTCCTTCATTTTATACTTACTGTTATGAAAGATTCTGGAAATATTGTATTTGCTAATCTGCCTATTATATTTGCTATGGGAGTAGCTCTTGGTATGGCGGAAAAAGAAAAAGCTACTGCTACTTTGTCTTCAGGTATTGCATTCTTAGTTATGCATCAGACGATTTCTTCCCTTTTAAATTTAACCGGTAAATTGGAATCCGGAGCAATGCTTGACGGTGCAGTAGGGTCTGCGTGTGGAATACAGACTTTGGAAATGGGAGTTTTCGGAGGTATTTTAGTAGGTCTTGGAGTTGCTTATTTACATAATAAGTTTTATAAGATTAAACTTCCAAATGTTATTTCCTTTTTCGGAGGTACTAGATTTATCCCGATAGTTTCTTCTCTTACTTATATTTTTGTGGGTGCATTAATGTTTTTTGTTTGGCCGTATATTCAGGAAGGAATGTTTTCTCTTGGAAATTTAGTTACAAGGTCAGGATATGCCGGAACTCTTATTTACGGTATTATTGAAAGAGCGTTAATACCTTTTGGACTTCATCATGTATTTTATATGCCGTTTTGGCAGACGGGTCTTGGTGGAACTGCTGTAATAGACGGTGTTTATGTAACAGGCGCACAAAATATTTTCTTTGCAGAATTAGGGTCGGCCAATGTAACTCATTTTAGCATTGATGCTGCAAGATTCATGGCTGGAAAATTTCCATTTATGATTTTTGGTTTACCTGGAGCAGCACTGGCTATGTATGCTACTGCAAAACAAAACAAAAAGAAGGTTGTTGGCGGACTTTTACTTTCTGCAGCCCTTACCTCTATGATTACAGGTATTACTGAGCCAATTGAATTTACATTTTTATTTGTAGCTCCTATACTTTACGGTATACATTGTGTTTTTGCTGGTCTTTCTTTTATGCTTATGCACGTATTTAATATCGCTATAGGTCAAACATTTTCCGGAGGAATAATAGATTTCTTATTATTTGGCGTATTGCAAGGAAATGACAAGACTAATTGGATATACGCAGTTCCTATCGGAATAGTATATTTTATAGTTTATTATTTCTTATTTAAATTTGTAATTGAAAAATTCAATTTAATTACCCCTGGTAGAGAAGAGGACGAAATAGAGTCTAAGCTTTATACGAGAAAAGATATAGATGCTTCTAAGCAAGATGATATATCTGAAAAGATAGTAAATGGTCTTGGTGGAGTTGACAATATACAAGATCTTGATTGTTGTGCAACTAGACTTAGAGTAAAAGTACAAGATGAAAACAAAGTTGACGAACCTATGCTAAAATCTACCGGTGCTTCAGGAATAATTAGAAAGGGTAAAGGAATACAAATTATTTATGGCCCTAGAGTTACAGTTATTAAAAGTGAAGTTGAGGATTATATTTCTAGTTTATAGTTTGTCTTATTAATGCACTTTTTATAGTGCATTAGTTTTGATAATATAGGAGATTTTTTTATGTGTAAATTAAACATAGCAGTACTTTTTGGTGGTAATTCTTCTGAACATGAAGTTTCAAGAATGTCAGCATCGACTATTATTGACGGTCTGTCAAAGGATAAGTATAATATTTTTATGTTGGGAATTACAAAATCAGGAGAATGGTTTTTATATAATGGAAATACCAAAGATATTATAGACGGTTCTTGGGAAAATAATCCTGGTAATAGAAAAGCTTTTATATCCCCCGATACTAGGGTTAAAGGGATAGTCGTATTAAATGATGACAAATTTGAAATTTTAAAATTGGATGTTATAATACCTATTATTCATGGGAAAAATGGTGAAGATGGTACTATACAAGGTGTTGCAACTTTAGCAAAAATCCCATTCGTTGGGTGTGGAGTAACGGCTTCTGCAGTTTGCATGGATAAAGTAATAACTAATACGGTGCTTTCTTGCAATGATATAAATAAACCAAACTTTTATTGGTTTTATATACATGACTTTGAAAAGGATCCTGGAAAATGTATTGGTGAAATCGAATATAATATCAAGTCTTATCCTATGTTTGTTAAACCATCTAATTCTGGTTCGTCTGTGGGTATAAGTAAGGTTGAAAATAAAGATGAACTTTTAGAAGCTATAAAGACAGCAAGTAAGGAAGATATTAAGATCTTAGTTGAGCAAGGAATTATTGGCCAGGAAATAGAATGTGCTGTATTTGGTAATTATGATCCTATCTGTTCAATTCCGGGTGAGATTATTTCTTCAAGCGAATTTTATGATTATGATGATAAGTATAATAACGGTACGGCTAAAACTAATGTTCCGGCTCGTTTGAGCCCTGAAATTTCTTTGGAAGTCCAAGAAATATCTAAGAAAGCCTACAAACTTTTAGGATGTACTGGCCTTGCAAGGGTGGATTCCTTTGTTGAAAAGGGTACAAACAAAGTATACATAAATGAGATAAATACTCTTCCCGGATTTACTTCAATTAGTATGTATCCAAAGATGATGCAGCATTCAGGATACGATTTAAGTCGATTAATAGACGGATTAATAGACTACGCTATAGAGGAACAACAATAAAAGAATTTCAAAATATGAAAGGACGATTTAAATGAGTAGTAATTTTGACCCCATAGGAGTTTTCGATTCTGGAGTGGGCGGAATTACTGCTATAAAAGAAATACACGAGTTAATGCCTGGTGAAAATATCGTCTATTTCGGCGACACCGGGCGTGTTCCGTATGGTAGTAAAAGTTTTGATATTATTTTGAAATACGCTAATCAAGATATATCTTTTTTAAAGTCTTTAGGAGTTAAAATGATAATTGCCGCTTGCGGTACGGTAAGTTCAGTTATTGATATAAAAACTCAAAATGAGGAGTTACCTTTTATAGGGGTAGTATATCCTACTTGTATTGCGGCAATCAAATCTACTAAAAATAAAAAAATAGGCGTTATTGGTACGCAAACCACTATAAAAAGTAATTCCTATAGCAGATGTATAGGATCGATAGATAAGGAAATCCAGGTATATCAAAAATCTTGCCCGATATTTGCCCCTTTAATAGAAAATGGAATTTCTAGTTTACCGTATGAAATTGTTCATGGCATTGTTAAACAAAACCTCAGTTATTTTAATCAATATGACATAGACGTTTTGATACTTGGTTGCACTCATTATCCTATTATTGAAGATATTATATCTGATGTTATGGGACCCAAAGTTAAACTTATAAATTCTGGAAAGGAAGTTGCTAAGTATGCTGAATTTGTTTTAAAAAACAAAAATTTGGTGTCTTCTATGGTTAGCGGAGGAAAGTATGATTTTTTTGTTAGTGACAGTGTTGAAACTTTTTCTGAAACTGCAAACAGATTTTTAGGGTATAATATAGTAAAGAATATTAAAGAAATTAATATTGATTTATATTAATAAAAAGTATATTTTAGTGGAGGATATTAATTGAAAGATAATTATTTTATATCGATAAACGGTAAACAAGATTTTGATGCAGATGATTCGGTAGTAAGCGTAGAAACAACAGGTAATTATGTTAAAAAGAAAAATTTTGATTATATTATATATAAAGAATATGATGATCAAGATCCAAAAAAGTATAGCACATCAGTACTTAAGATAGATGGCGAAAAATGCGTCACACTTATTAAGAATGGAGAAAATAGGACTAAGCTTATCTTAGAAAAAGGTAAAAGACATCATTGTTGTTATAATACAGAAGTAGGTTGTTTAATGATTGGAGTGTTTACAGATAAAATTACCTCAAATTTTTCGGATGAAGGTGGAGAGTTGAAGGTTAATTATTCTTTGGACGTAAACTCCAATCTTGCAAGTATTAATGAGATAAGCGTAAAAATTAGGAGGATGGATTAAAAATGGCAGGTTTAATTATTAAGGTTATTGAAGATTTGAAAATTAGTTTGATTCAAAGTATTAATGCAGCTATTAAAGGTGGTAAATTTTTAAGTGATAAAATTCCTGAAATTAATATCGAAATTCCTGCTGACAGAATTCACGGGGAACTATCTACTAATATTGCTATGGTTTCAGCCAGAGTTTTTAAAAATTCTCCTTTAAATATTGCTAAAATAATACTTGATAATTTAATAGTTGATAAGTCGCTGATTGAAAAAATTGAAGTTGCAGGTTTCGGATTTATTAATTTTTTTCTTTCTCAAAAATTTTTTTCTGATTGTTTATTAGAAATTAGATCTATGGATCAAGAGTATGGAAAGTGTGATTACGGTAAAAATAAAAAATTAATGGTTGAATTTGTATCCGCTAATCCTACCGGCCCTATGCATATGGGAAATGCCAGATTAGGCGCTTTGGGAGACTGTTTATCATCAGTATTGAAGTTGGCTGGTTTTGACGTGTTTAGGGAATTCTATGTTAATGACGCAGGTAATCAGATAGAAAAATTTGCTTCCTCTTTAGACGTAAGGTACAGGCAAATTATTGAGGGAGAAGAAAAAATTTCTATGCCTGAAGATTGTTATCAGGGTGAAGATATAAAAGATTTAGCTAATGAATTTTATGAAATTTATGGTGAAAAATATCTTTTCTGCGATATAAAAGAAAGAAAAAATAAGCTAGTTGAATTTGCACTTCCTAAAAATATAGAACGTATGAAAAAAGATATGAAAAAGTACAATATATTTTTTGACAATTGGTTTCATGAGAGTTTACTTTATGAAAATGATGATGTAAATAAAGTGATAAAGATGCTATCTGATAAAGGTCTGACGTACGAACTTGACGGTGCTCTTTGGTATAAAGCCACTGATTTCGGATTCGAAAAGGATGAAGTACTTATTCGAAAAAACGGTATTCATACTTATTTTGCATCAGATATAGCTTATCATTATAATAAATTTAAGGTACGCAATTTTGACATATGTATTGATATATGGGGAGCCGACCATCATGGACATGTAGCCAGACTTAAAAGTGCTATAGATAGTTTAGGGGTAGACAGCAGTTGCTTACATATCCTTCTTGTACAACTTGTTAAACTTGTAAGAAACGGTGAAGTTGTACGTATGAGTAAACGTACTGGAAAGGCTATTCAGCTTTCAGATCTTTTAGATGAAGTAAGTGTAGATTCAGCCAGATTTATATTTAATATGAAGGAAGCTAACACTAAAATGGATTTTGATCTCGATCTTGCAGTTAAAGAGGATTCCCAAAATCCTGTTTATTATGTTCAATATGCTCATGCTAGAATTTGCAGTATACTTAGGTCCGTTCCGGATAGTGTTAGAGAAAAGCTTGAAAAAGGTAATGTTTGTTTAGATGTTCTTACCTCTTCTGAAGAAAGACAGTTAATTTATAATATGGCATTATACACTATGCAGATTATAAACTGTGCAAGAGATTTCGATCCAACTAGAATTACCAAATACGTTATAGATCTTGCTACTGATTTTCATAAATTTTATAATGCTAATAAAGTTATTTGTGATGACAATGAAATTATGTTGGCAAGAATATATTTATGCGTTTGCGTCAAAATAGTTATTAGTAATATTTTGAGATTATTTAAAATATCTATTCCGGAACGTATGTAAAGTTTTATTTTTTTATTGACCTATTTTCATTTTTATGTTAAAATTTTCTAGCCGCTTATTGCAGGTTATAAATAAATCTTATGATTTTACCTGATAGTAGCGAGACTATAAATCAAGGTAGGTGAATAACTGTAATGTATGCAGTTATAGAGACTGGTGGAAAACAATATAAGGTTCAGAAAGATGACGTAATTTATATAGAGAAAATTGGCGAGGAGCAAGATTCACAAGTTGAATTTAAAGTAGTTGCTTATGGAGACGATCAAAATATTAGTTTTGGAAATCCTTATGTTGAATCAGCTAAAGTTTTAGGAAAAGTAATTAAAAATGGTAAGAAGAAAAAAATCACAGTTTTTACTTATAAACCTAAGAAAAGCTGTAAAAGAAAAATGGGTCACAGACAACCATATACTAAAATTCAAATACAGGAAATTATACCTGATGTAAGTAAATATGTATGATCAGCATAAAAGTTTTTGTTACTCCTGAAGGAAGTATTTTAGGCTTTGAACTTTTTGGTCATTCCGGATATGATGAACTTGGAAAAGATATAGTATGTTCAGCGGTGTCTTCCGCGGTTTATATGGTTATTAATACTTTATCTGATGTTCTTAATGTTGATTTTGAAGTCTTGGATATTAAAGAGGAAATCGCTTATTTTAAGTTTAAAATTAGTAATAAAAATTTTTATATTTGTAAATATATTATGGTAGGGCTTAAAAATCACTTAGTTAATTTAGAGGAACAATATTATAAAAATATAAAAGTAAGTTATGTGGAGGTGCAAAATAGTGATTAAAATTAATATACAGTTATTTGCTCATAAGAAGGGACAGGGCTCAACCCATAACGGAAGAGACTCTGAGTCTAAACGTTTGGGTGCGAAGCGTGCTGATGGACAAATGGTATTAGCTGGTAATATATTGGTAAGACAGCGTGGCACTAAAATTCATCCTGGAAAAAATGTTGGCAAAGGATCTGATGATACTTTATATGCCTTAGTTCAGGGAAAAGTTAAATTTGAAAGACTTGGTAAGCATCGTAAATGCGTAAACATATATCCTAACTAATTTTATTGAATAAAGGAAGTTGTGGGATTATGCTTAACGAACATATTCTAGAAGTTCTTAAAGATAAAAAGTTTTTAAATGAAATTGCCAATTTAACAGACGTGAAAGATGTTAAAAAAGTTTTTAAATCTAAAGGCATAGACCTTACTGATCAAGACATTGAAGAAATGCGTAAGGGTGCATCAAATTATGTAAATAATATTGAAGTTTCAGAAGAATTTTTAGATAATATTGTTGGTGG
Source organism: uncultured Eubacteriales bacterium (assembly GCA_964416045.1). Lineage (GTDB taxonomy): Bacteria > Bacillota > Clostridia > Oscillospirales > Acutalibacteraceae > CAQBRY01. The sequence continues at coordinate 21,313 of CAYQCM010000001.1, forward strand.
TAAAGGTGGAAATAATCAGCAACCTATAATTATCAATAACTATGTAAATAATGTTAACTCTAGACCTAGAACCAATTCTAATAGTAGACCGATGACTAACGCGGAAGGGGTTTTGTTTGGATCAATCATGACTATTGCAGGAGCAGTAATAATGGGTTGTTCAATTAAAAATGGTATTAAAAAAGGATGGCTTTCTAATTTTTAAAATTACAGTTTAATATTTATAGGTGGATAATTTCCATCTATATTTTTTGTTAATTATAATAATATTTGAGAGGATATAAAAAATGTTTGTGGATGTTGTCAATATAGATATAAAGGCTGGAAATGGTGGCGATGGGTGCGTTTCTTTTCATCGGGACAAGTATACTGCTTACGGTGGTCCTGATGGTGGTAATGGGGGAAGAGGCGGAAATATAATTTTTAAAGGTGATAACAATTTATCTACTTTAGTTGATTTTAGATATAAAAAGAAATTTACAGCTGCAAACGGGAAAAATGGTGAATCTGGTAAAAAATCCGGTAAAAAAGGTGATGATTTATTAATTAAAGTTCCTGTAGGTACTTTGGTTAGACATAAAAAAACTGGTAAGGTAATGTTTGACATTTCAGATACTAATGAATATGTTATAGCTGAAGGTGGACGTGGCGGTCTTGGAAATATGAATTTTTCTAATTCCGTAAGGCAATCTCCCAGGTTTTCTAAATCAGGTACCCAAGGTGAAGAATTTGAGATCGTGTTGGAACTGAAACTATTGGCAGACGTGGGAATTGTAGGATTCCCTAATGTTGGTAAATCTACTTTTATTTCTATGGTCAGTAATGCTAAACCCGAAATAGCGAATTATCATTTTACCACAATTACTCCTAAGTTGGGTGTTGTTAAGTATAGCTATGATTATTCTTTTGTAATAGCTGATATACCCGGTCTTATAGAAGGCGCTTGGAAGGGTCTTGGACTAGGACATAATTTTTTAAGACATATAGAAAGATGCAGATTGCTTTTACATGTTGTTGATGTTTCGGGACTCGAAGGAAGAGATCCGGTTGATGATTTTGAAACTATTAATAGTGAGCTTGAAAAATTTAATTCTAAATTATGTGATCTACCTATGATAGTTGCTGCAAATAAATGTGATATAGCTACACATGATCAAATATCAAAATTTAAAGATTATATACAGGGTAAAGGGTATGATTTCTTTTCTATTTCTATATCTGATAAAAAAAGTATATCTAAATTGCTTGATAAGATAGCCCAAACTCTATCAAATTTACCTTCTAAGTTAAATCTTTTTTCCGAAGACGACTTTTATATTAAAGACAAATACGGTGATGACTCTCTAAAAATAACTAAAGTGGATGGTAAATATATAGTTAAATCCAAAAAGTTTGAAAGATTAATAAATTCTGTTAATCTTGAAGATTATGATTCACTAAAATATTTCCAAAGTATGATATCTAAGTGGGGGCTCAATGATGCTTTAAAAGAAAAAGGAATACAAGATGGAGATACAGTACAAATTGGAAATGCAGAATTGGATTTTTTTAGCTAGTCAGAGAGGTTGACATTTTTGGAAAAATTATTATTGGGTAAAAATTTTAAAATAAATAATATTAATATATTAACCCTGGCTTTTTTGGGTGATGCGGTTTTTGATTTGATAGTTAGGGAACATATTATCTTAAATAATGATTATAATTTAAAAGATATTAATAGAGCTAAAGTTCAAATGGTTTGTTGTAAGTCACAGGCTAGTTTAGTAGATAAAATTATTTGTAATTTTTATGATGATGAGCTTAATATATATAAGAGAGGTAGAAACTCTAAAGTTAAAAATATTCCTGACGGTGCTTCCAGAGAGGAATACCATAAAGCTACTGGACTTGAAGCCGTTGTGGGATACCTTTATTTAAGAGGAAAAATAGATAGAATAACAAAATTATTAAAAATTGATTAAAAAATATGATTTCACGTTAATTTAGTAGTATAATTTATGTATATTAAAGAAATTTTTGGAGGCTATATAAATGTGGCGAATATATTGGGGATTCATGGCTATAGATAGAGGTTGGAATGCTTGGGAAAACTTTATTTCTGGTGATAAGCATAAAAGATTTATTAAGTTTTTTTTAGATCTTGCTGGAATGTGTGTGGCTATTTGTATTATATGTGGTAAAGACGATTGGGCAAAACCATTCCAAGGTAAGCCACCACTCTAAACATTAGAAATTTTATTTTTAGATTTATTTAAGTACCTTATACCTAGTTTATTTAATCGTATTCTATTATATCTTTGTATTAATATAAATGGTAGGTTGATAATAATACTTAAGAAAAAAAATAATAATTTATAAATAAATATTTGATTTATTAATAAGAAGAATATACAACCGGATAAACAAAAAGTATGGTACCATTCGGCTCTGCACGTTTCATATATAAATTCGTTTATGTACTCATAAGACAAGTTATTATATTTATTTAAACTCTTTTTTGAAAAACCGTCTTTTCCGATATGTTGGGGGAGGTGGTCCTTCCATGAATTAATGTGAAGAATAGAAGTATAAAATTTTCCATTATGTTCCCAGTTTTTCTGGGAATATATTTTTTTTGTGGGATCAAAAAAATCAATATTTATCTTTTTTGCAAATAAAAGTATTGTAAGGTGCCAAAAAATAAGAAGTACTATGTTTATTATTAAATATTTAATGGTTGTTTCAGTCATTATTTTTATTTCTCCAATTACATATTTTTATTCTAAATTCATCATATCATTATTAGCTTCATTTAATTTACCCTCAGCGGTTTTTATTTCTTTACTTCTTTCTTCTCCTAATTCTTTTGGAAGTGCTTTTTGATATAGTTTCATTGCTTCTAAATATTTTTTATATGCCTCCATCATCTTATTATAGTGATCTTTGGATTCAGCTGGTACTTTAGGTCCTAATTGCTCTTGCATATTTTTAATAAAAGTATCTGCCTGATTTACAAATCTTTCTATACGTTCATTAGATTCTTCTGTACCATTATATGTGTCTGCTTGGTCTAAGAAGTTGTCTAATACGTTGTCAAAATTTGCTTTCTGAGCAATTACCTCTTTTATATATTCGGGTTTAGTGAAAACTTGCTGACGTTTTTCACATCCACATGAACTAAATAGTATTATTAATGCAAACATAATAAAGTAATTTATACCTGTATAAAATTTTTTTGATATATTTATTATCATCTTGAACACCAACCCTATAGTTAATTATATGATAAAATAAAACCATAACATATATGTTCTTTTTAGTCAATATATTCAAATTATATACGATTATTATAGTATAAAAGATTGGTTTATGATAATGGCTTTAGTTAAATTATTTTTGATTGAGTCCGAAACTTACTGATAAGGCTTGATTTACTCTGTTCATACAAAGATTATCTACACAGCCTGTTTTTTCTTTAAGTCTTTTTTTGTCGATGGTACGAATTTGTTCTAAAAGTACTACGGAGTCTTTTGCTAAACCACTTTTTTGTGTACCGATATGTATATGTGTTGGTAGTTTAGACTTCGTTTGTTGACTTGTTATTGCAGCTGCTATTACTGTTGGACTAAATTTATTTCCCACATCATTTTGTACTATAAGCACCGGTCTTACTCCTCCTTGTTCGGATCCTGTTACTGGACTTAGATCAGCGTAAAAAATATCTCCTCTTCTTATACTCATAATTAACTTCCTTTAAATATAAATTTCAGATTCATACTTTAGAAATAATCTGATTTAAAAATATTTTTTCCCCATTTTATGTTTTTTAATCAAAAAATTTTAAAAAAGTCATTTTTATTAAAAACAAGATGTAGTATAATTTAAATGGTTGGTAGTTTATTTGGAGGAAATTTTAATGCGTATTAGCAGCTTAACAAAAAATACTTTTTTAAATGTAAATTATTATCATTTAGTAAATGATATTTTAAGTAGATCATTCAGGAAAACTCCTTTGGCTTTTGTAAGGACCTATGGATGTCAGCAAAACGTTTCGGACAGTGAAAAAATAAAAGGAGTTTTAAAAAATCTTGGGTATGGTTTTACTGACGATGAAAATTTGTCTGACTTAATAGTTTTTAATACATGTGCTATACGTCAAAATGCCCAGGACAGGGTTCTAGGTAATATCGGAATACTTAAAAAAATAAAATCTAAAAACCCTAAGGTTAAAATCATCATTTGCGGATGTATGACGGAGCAAGACTATGCTGCAAATAAAATAAAGAATAGTTATCCTTTTGTAGACGTAGTTTTAGGAACTAAATATTTAAATGTTTTACCTGAGGTAATATATAATTTATTAATTGGGAGTAAAGTTCAAGTAAATAATTTAGAAAGTTCTGATGATGATATTTTTGAAGACGTCCCCATAGACAGAGACAGCGAGATTAAAGCATGGATCCCCATTATGTATGGGTGCGATAATTTTTGCTCATATTGTGTTGTTCCTTACGTTCGGGGACGCGAAAAAAGTAGAAAGCCCGAAGATATTGTCTCGGAAGTTAAGGGTTTGATAAAGCAGGGATACAAGGACATTACTCTTTTAGGTCAAAACGTAAATTCGTACGGTAAGCATTTAGATGAAAAAGTCGATTTTTCAGATCTTCTTGAAATGCTTGATAATTTAAATGGTGATTTTAGGCTCAGGTTTATGACGTCTCATCCTAAGGACGCTAGTAAAAGATTAATAGACGTAATTGCCAAAAGCAATCATATATGCAGCCACATTCATCTTCCTTTTCAGTCTGGAAATAACAGGGTTCTAAAACTTATGAACCGCAGGTATACGAGGGAAAGTTATTTAGAAATAGTCAATTATGCAAAACAAAAAATACCTGATTTGTGCCTTACAAGCGATATAATCGTTGGATTCCCGGGTGAAACTTATGAAGAGTTTTTAGATACTGTTTCTTTAATAAAAGAAGTTGGATTCGCATCTTTATTTACCTTTATATATTCTAAAAGGAACGGTACACCTGCTTCCCTTTTTAAAGACCCTATAACCTATGAAGAAAAATCAAAGTGGTTTTCTTATCTTTTAAAAGAGCAAGAAAATGTTTCTCTTAAGATATATGAAGAGATGGTTGGAAAAATTTTTGAAGTATTAATTGAATCTAGAATAGATGATAATTTAGCAATTGGCAAGACATCCGGTAATATATCTGTGGAAGTTGAAACTGTAAGGCAAGATTTGGTTGGAAAATTTATAAATGTTAAGATTACTGATTATAATAAAACGAAGTTAAAAGCTAGAATAAATTAAGGAGTATAAAAAATGGATATAATAGAATTTACAAAACAATTAGGAAAACACCTTCAAGAAGAACAGGTTTATATAGACTTTAGAATGGCAGAGCAAAGTCTTGAGTCTGATAAAGATCTTCAAAGTAAAATTAATGCATTTAACGATAAAAAAGTTAGACTTAATCAAGAGATGTCCAAGGAAAATTTCGACCAAGAATTAATTAATAATTTAAATAACGATTTAAGAAATCAGTATGAAGAGCTTATGCAAGATGAAAAAATGATTAAGTTTAATGAAGCTAAGCAAAATTTCGATAGTCTGATTATTAGAATTAACACTATTATTAATAAAGCGGCGAGAGGGGAAGATCCATTTTTGGAAAATTTTGAAGAAGAAAGTGGTTGTAGCGGCAGTTGTTTTAGCTGTTCAGGATGTTAGATAAAGGTGGAGGAAAGTTATGGCTGAGATGTCTCCTATGATGAGGCAATATTTGAATATTAAAGAAAAGTATAAAGATAGCATCTTATTCTTTAGACTTGGTGATTTTTATGAAATGTTCTTTGATGATGCTAAATTAGTATCTGAAGAACTTGATCTGACTTTAACAGGCAAAGATTATGGTCAAAAGGAAAGAGCACCTATGTGCGGTATTCCTTATCATAGTTGTGAGGCATATATTGCAAGACTTATCGCTAAAGGATATAAAGTAGCGATGTGCGACCAGATTGAAAATCCTGCTCAGGCTAAAGGTATTGTTAAAAGGGATGTAGTTAGAGTTATTACTCCCGGTACTATTGTTGAAGACAGTATGCTTGAGGAAGGAAGAAATAATTTTGTATGCTGCGTATATAGTTTAGAAAAGTCGGCTGGTATATGTTTTTGCGATATATCTACAGGAGAACTTAAAACTACCAGACTTAGCGGAAATGATGTACTTATAAAATTAAAAAATGAACTTGGAAGATTTTGTCCTAGAGAAATTATTTTTGGTGGGAGCAGTTCTTATTTAAATCCTATTAGAAAATTTTCTATGGATAGGCTTAATGTCAAACTAGAAGAATTTGATCATAAAAAATTTGATTTTGACATGTGCAAAGAATATATTTTAAAATATTTGGATAAAGATACTATTCAGAATATTGATATTAATGAATATAGTGAAGTTGTAAGGGCTGTTGGCGCACTTATTTCTTATGTTGAGTATACTCAAAAGAAAGGCGTTGAAAGACTTAATAATATTGAATTTTATAATCAAAACCAATATATGGGTTTAGATCTTAATACTATAAGAAATCTTGAAGTAGTAGAAACTATGAGAAATAAAGAAAAGAGAGGCTCTCTTCTTTGGGTTCTTGATAAAACCAAAACCGCCATGGGTAAACGTTTACTTAGAGATTGGCTTGAAAGACCACTTGTCAGGCGTGAAGAAATATTAAAAAGACAAGAGGGAATAGACGAGTTTTTTTCTGATCTTATTTTTAGAGAATCTTTATTGGAATCTATGTCTAAGATCAGAGACGTTGGAAGGTTAATGACAAGAGTTATGTATGGTTCTGCTACGTGCAGGGAATTTAAGGCTCTTTCTTATACTATATCCAATATACCTGAAATTAGAAATATTTTATCTAAAGCAAAGTCTGCTATTCTTAGAGATATTTATGAGAACATGGATGAGCTTACGGATGTGTATGAGATTATAGAAGAGTCTATTATGGAAAATCCTCCTGCTGTTTTGAAAGAAGGCGGAATTATAAAGGATGGTTACAGCGAAGAAGTTGATAGTCTTAGAAAGAATATGAACGGCGGTAAAAACGTAATTTTAGATGTTGAGGACAATGAACGTAAAAAAACGGGTATTCCAAAGCTTAAAATAGGATATAATAAAATCTTTGGATATTACATAGAGGTGACTAATTCTTATAAGCATCTTGTGCCTAAATATTACATAAGAAAGCAGACTTTGGCAAATTGTGAAAGATATGTTACCAAAGAACTTAAAGATCTTGAAATACGTATTATTGGAGCTAAAGATAAACTTAAAGAAGTGGAATTTTCTATTTTTGAACAAATAAGACTTAAAATAGCAAGTCAAATTAAGCGTATTGAAAAGACTTCTAATATGTTAGCTGTCCTTGATGTACTTTTGTCTTTAGCAACCATTGCTTTTAAAAATAATTATGTTAAACCCATTGTAAGTAATAATAAGGATATCGTTATTAAAGAAAGTAGGCATCCTGTTGTTGAAGTATTATTAAACGGTGCTCCGTTCGTACCAAATAACGTCCTTCTTGATAATAATGATCATACGGTTGCTGTTATTACAGGGCCTAATATGGCTGGTAAGTCTACGTATATGAGGCAGATTGCTTTGATTGTACTTATGGCACAAATAGGAAGTTTTGTTCCTGCTGCGCAAGCTGAAATTGGTATAGTAGACAATATTTTTACTCGTATTGGAGCTTCCGATGATTTAACTTCCGGACAATCTACATTTATGGTAGAAATGAATGAAGTAGCCCATATTATAAATAGCGCTACGAAAGATAGTTTACTAATTTTCGATGAAATTGGTCGCGGAACGTCTACTTTTGATGGCATGAGTATTGCAAGAGCTGTTCTTGAATATGTGGCTGATAAAAATACTTTGGGCGCTAAAACTCTTTTTGCTACCCATTATCATGAATTGACTGCCATGAGTAAATCCTATACCAATATAAAAAATTATAATATTGCAGTTAGAAAAAATGGTGATGATATTATATTTTTAAGAAGAATTGTTCCGGGAGGAGCAGATGATAGTTATGGCATTGAAGTTGCTAAACTTTCAGGTATTCCGGAGAGAATTATTAATAGGGCTAAAGAAGTTTTAAATGATATAGAACAAAATAAAATTATTAATATGCAGCCAAATCATAGTGAAAATGTTAAGGAGGTTACTCATGATTTTAGTAATGAGATAAACTCTATTGTTGATAAACTTAAAAACTTAGATGTTAGCGTCCTTACGCCTATTGAGTCTATGAATATACTTTTTGATTTAGTTAAATTAGTTAATAATTAAGTTGGTGTTTTAATTTATGGATAGAATTAATGTCCTTGATAAACATGTTTCGGAACTTATTGCCGCAGGTGAAGTTGTAGACCGTCCGGCTTCTATAGTTAAAGAGCTTCTGGAAAATTCTATAGATGCTGGTGCAAGTAAAATATTTGTAGAAATAAAAAGAGGCGGAATTAAATATATAAAAGTATCCGATAATGGCTCTGGAATATATAGTAAAGACGTAAAAAAAGCGTTTTTAAGACATGCAACCAGTAAGGTAAGCGGTGAGCAGGATTTAGATTCCATTAAAACTTTAGGATTTAGAGGAGAAGCTTTATCGTCTATTTGTAGCGTGTCTAAATTAGAGCTTATTACAAAATCTTTAGATGAAGATATGGGTATTAAATATGTTATTGTTGGTGGAGAAGAAGAAAAATTTGAAGAATGTGGGTGTCCACAAGGAACTACTTTTATTATAAGAGATGTTTTTTTTAATACTCCCGCAAGAATGAAATTTTTGAAAACAGATGTATCAGAGGGTAATGCGATATGTGCTTTAATGGATAACATAGCCGTTTCTCACCCTGAAATATCTTTTAAACTAATTAGAGACGGTAAGGAAATTTTAAATACGCCCGGTGATGGTAAAATTTCATCTAGTATATATTCAGTATTTGGTAAAAATTTTTTTGAAGAACTAATCCCTATTGAATATAAGATGGAAAATGTACGAATTTCAGGATATATTAGTAAACCGTCTTGTTCAAGACCTAGCAGAAATATGCAGAATTTTTTTGTTAATTCCAGGTATGTTAAAACTAAAATAGCTTGTACTGCCCTTGAGGAGGCCTTCAAAGGGTATATTACAGTTGGAAAATATCCTTCGTGTGTCATTTATATTAATGTTCCTTATAATTTTGTGGACGTTAATGTCCATCCTTCTAAAACAGAAGTTAGATTCGTAAATGAAAGACCTGTTTTTGATGCCATATATTATGGTGTAAAATCATCTATTTCCAGAAATGATCGTGAAAGTTTAAGTCTTTCTATCGATAATCAAAAGGTCGAATATAAAAAAGATACTCCAAAGGCTGAGCGCAAAAGTTTAGAAGAAAATAAAATTAAACCTAACTTTATGGAAGTTAATTTTAGTAATTTAAAACTTAATTCTCCGGAAGAAAAATTAAATTATAGTGCCGAAAAATTTAAAGATTCAGCGTCTGAAAGCTATTTATCCGCTTTTAAAAAGAATCAGGAAAATTTAAAGCCTGTTTTTAAAGAAAAAAAAGAACCTACTGCTAAAGATATTTTTGAAGGAGAACCTGCATTATTTAGTAAAGTGCCGAATTTAAAGATACTCGGTGAAATATTTAAATGTTATATCGTGGTTCAAAATAATTTCGATAATATTATATTAATTGATAAACATGCTGCCCATGAAAGAATTATATTTGAAAAATTAAAGTTTTCAGGGAATAAAAAGGTTGAATCTCAAATACTTATTAATCCTATTGTTATAACTTTAAATAAAGTAGAATATTCTTGTGTTATTGAAAATTTACAAACTTTTAAAAGTTCAGGATATGAGCTGGAGGATTTTGGACCGGGAAATATTTTGGTAAGAAGCATACCAATGTATGTTGATATTTCAAGTACTAAAGATTTTATTATTGAAATTGCTAATTATATTTTAAAAAATAAAAAAGATTTAAGTACTTCATATTTGGACTGGCTTTATCATAATATTGCCTGTAGATCCGCGATTAAAGGAGGAAGTATTAGCAGCAATGAAGAAATTTTAGATTTAGTAAATAAACTTATTAGTAACCCCGATATAAAATATTGCCCTCATGGCAGACCGGTATATTTTTCCGTAAGCAAAAAAGATATAGATAAAAAGTTTAGCAGGACGTGATATTTTGAAGTCAGATAAAATACCTATTATTTGTATAGTTGGACCTACTGCTTCTGGAAAGACGGATTTAGCTGTTAATATTGCAAAAAAAATAGGTTCAGAAATAATATCAGCAGATTCCATGCAAATATATAAGGAATTTAATATATCCACAGCTAAACCTACTTTAAAGCAAATGCATGAGGTGAAACATCACTGTATTAATATTGCTTCTGTTAGTGAAAGTTTCAGTGTGGTTAAATATGTTGGTCTTGCAAAAGAAATTATAAAGGATATTTTTTCAAGGGGTAAAATTCCTATAATATGCGGTGGGACAGGTCTATATATCGATTGTCTTATAAAAAATGTACCTTTTGAAAAGGGAGAAACCAGCAGTTGGATAAGAAATAAAATGCTTAATTATATGGATATAAATGGCACGGAGTATTTTTTTAATAAACTAAAAAAAATTGATCCGAAAAGTGCGGAAAAAATAAATATTAACGATTGTAAAAGGATTTGCAGAGCTATAGAATTTTATTATACAAACGGTTATCCAATATATAGGCAAACTCAAAACACTTTAAAATCAGATTCATGTTATAATGTGTGCAAAATAGGGCTTAATTTTAATAACCGCAGTATGCTATACGACAGAATAAATAAAAGAGTAAATTTAATGGTTCAAAATGGGATTTTGGACGAAATTTCTTCTATTAAGAATATAGGGGATACAGCTAAATTTTCTATAGGGTATAAAGAATTTTTACCGTTTATTAATTCTCAAAGTTCTTTGGATGACTGTATAGAAAAACTTAAAATGGAAACCAGAAGATATGCTAAACGTCAAATTACGTGGTTTAAAAGAGATAATAGTATTAAATGGTTTAATATTGATGAATATGAAAGTACTTTAAATTTGTTTTATGATGCTGAAAAATATATTTTTGATAGTGGAATTTTAGATTAAGGAATTGGTTTTATGAAACGTTCTTCAATTAAGAAAACTTTTTTTGGAATAATATTTGTTTTGATTTTTTTTTATTCTTTACATATTATTTATAGAAAAATTTATATAAACGTATCTACAGAGACAATAATGGCTGTAACGCTAGATGATGTTATTAATTGTAAGTCTATAGTTATTAGGGACGAAGATATAATTTATGGTGAGAATCAAAAGTTTTTAAAGTACTGCGTAGATAACGGTGAAAGAATATCAAAAGATGATGTTATAGCCAAATGTTTTGACAGTCAAGAAAATGCTATGTATAGCATAGAGCTTGATAATATAAAAAATGAACTTGAAAGCTTTCAGAAGATTAGTTTAGATGATAATTCTAGTAGAAATTCAAGTTTTATAAGTAAAGAAATAAATAATGAGGTTAGAAATCTTTCTTTAAAATACGAATACCTTGATATTTGTAAGAATAGAAAAAAAATAACGGCTCTCTTAAATGAAAGACAAAATACTTTAGGAAATGGCAATATATTTTCTAAAAGGCTGGAATATTTAAAGTCAAGAAAATCGGAACTTGAAAAAACCATAAATTTTCAAGCTCAAAATATATTTTCTCCATATGCAGGTAGTTTCGTAAGTAAAGTAGATGGGTATGAAAAGGCTTTAAATTTTGATAATATCAAAAAGTTTGAATATAATGATATGGTTTATGAAAATATTACTAAATCTAAATCCGATGAAAGTAATACTATAGGTAAGATAATAAAATCTACTAAGTGGTATTTGTTGTGTTATGTTTCTGATGATCAAATGTACGGTATACAAGAAAATATGGAAGTTAGTACGAAATTTGCATGTGAAAGCGATTATATACCTACAAAAATTGAAAGAGTTATTAAAGGTAAAAACGGCCAAGATAGTTTAGTTATACTTTCGTGTGAATATATGGATAATAAATTGTGTTTTATGAGGTTTGAAAATATATTTATAAAAAAATCTTCTTATTTTGGGTTTAAAATTCCTAAAGATTCTCTTAAATTGTATGAGGACAATGGAAGCTTGTATAAAGGAATATATGTAAAAAATGGAGCGAATTTAGTGTTCAAAAAGATAGATATCCTATATTCTGGAGATGATTTCGTTATAGCTGAAAGTTTTAAAGATAATTATGAAAATGATGAAAAATGCTTAGTAAATGGCGATATGGCGGTAGTTCATGGTAAAAATTTATATGATGGTAAATGTGTACTATAATAATAAAATAATTAAAAATTAATTATTTTGTTGACATATTTTATAAAAAATCAGATAATAATTAAAGTAAATATTTTCATTAAGTGTATAAATTATTGAAAGTATTTGTAAATATTTTAATACATAAACTAAAAAACATGTGTAATTTAATGTTTTATTTTAATTAGGAGGAATTGTAAATGCAAGGATTTGTAAAAAAATTTAAAGAAATGTGGTCTCCGGTCGAAGACTATGAAGAGGAATATGAGGAAGATTACGAACAAGAAAATAATACAGAATCTGGCAATAATTCTGGAAGAACTAGAGAAAATTACAATTCAAATAATAGAGTCGTAAACATACATGCTACTGCTAAACTTCAAGTAGTACTGTTTAAACCTGAAAAATTTGGCGATGAAACAAGAAATATAGCCGATGAACTCTTAAAAATGCATACTATAGTTTTAAATCTTGAACAAACCAGTAAGGAAGCGTCTAGAAGAATAATAGACTTTTTAAGCGGTATAGCTTATGCTAATGGTGGAAAAATAAAAAAAGTTGCTACTGAAACATTCGTTATCACACCTTATAATGTTGATATTACTGGTGATGATCTTATGGATGAATTAGAAAGCAGTGGAGTTTGTTTCTAATATAAATTTTTTAAGTGGGGAATGTTTATTATGATTAGCATTGACGAAATTAAAAACGTCAGTTTTAGAAGGGCTAATTTTGGTGGATACAGACCTGAAGACGTTGATAAATTTATCGATGATGTACAGTTTTCTTATAATGGTCTTTTGGATGAAAAGGTAAAGCTTTTGACCGAAATAAAAGAACTTAGAAAAAAAATAGATGATTATCGTGATGAAGAAGAAAGTATTAGAAAAGCTATAATTAGCGCTCAGCGTTTTGCTGATGATTCTATATGTAGCGCTAGTATTGAATCCAAAAAAATAGTTCAAGATGCAAATAATGAAGCTGCTTCCATACTTTCCAAAGCTAAAGATAAGGCTCAAAAAGAACTTGAACAGGCTCAAAATTTAAGAAATCAAGTCATTAAATTTAAAAATGATATTATATCAGCTTACAAAGAACATTTAACTCTTATTACTAATTTACCTGAACCTGTTTTTATGAACTTAGAGGAAGATAAATCTATAGACTCTCGGGAAGATGAAAATAATACCGTTAATGATCTGAATTTAGACTTATCAAATGAATTTGGTAATACTCAGAAAATTAGCGAGGATCTTTTTTCTAGTGAAGACCTGGAACAAAAATACAATTCATTACAATTTGGAAAAAATTATGATGTTAATGAACAATAATATATTAACCCTTTATTTATAGTTTAGAGGAGAACAGAAGTTAATGTCTACAAACAACTACAACGATACTCTTAATTTGCCGAAAACCGACTTTCCCATGAAAGCTAATTTACCGGAAAAGGAAGCCGAGTTCTTTAAACAGTTTGAAAATAATGATATTTATAATAAGCTTATGTCTCATAATAAGGATAAGCCTGTATATGTATTGCATGATGGTCCGCCTTACGCAAACGGAGATATTCATTTAGGTCATGCACTTAATAAAATACTTAAAGATTTTGTTGTAAGATTTAAAAATATTTCCGGGTATAGATCTCCGTATATTCCTGGATGGGATACTCATGGATTACCTACAGAACTTAAAGCTAGAAAAAAAGCTAATATTAAAAATTCTCAGGATATTAGTGATTCTCAGCTGAGAAAAATTTGCAAGGAATTCGCAATGGACTACGTAAATACTCAAAGAGAGCAGTTTAAGAGACTTGGAATACTTGGCAATTGGGATCAGCCTTATATTACTCTCCAGCCTGAATTTGAGGCTAAACAGATAGAAGTTTTTACAAAGATGGCGTCTGAGAAAGCTATATATAGAGGTCTTAAACCGGTTTATTGGTGCCCTAGTTGTGAAACGGCTTTGGCAGAGGCCGAGATAGAGTATAGTGATGATGACTGTCAATCAATATATGTAAAATTTAAGGTTAAAGAAGATAATGGAATATTTTCTAATTTAAATATTGATACTTCGAATGTTTATTTTGTAATTTGGACTACCACTACTTGGACTTTGCCGGGAAATGTTGCTATATGTTTAGGTCCTGATATTGATTACTCTATAGTAAAATATAATAGTGAATATTACATTATTGCAAAAGACCTTTGTAATGAAAGTATGAAAGCTGCTGGAATAGAAGAATATGAAGTGATTTCAACCGTTAAAGGTTCCAAATTTGAAGGTATTAAAACATCCCATCCATTTTTAGATAGAGATTCTATTGTAATTTTGGGAGATCACGTAACCACCGCAAGCGGTACAGGATGCGTTCATACTGCTCCCGGTCATGGTGTAGAAGATTTTGAAGTTTGTTTGAAATATGATAATATTCCTATTGTGGTTCCGGTAAATTCGAGGGGTGTCTTGACGGAAGAAGCCGGACGGTTTTGCGGTATGCATATTTCTAAAGCAAATGATGAGATTAGTTCTTATTTAAGCGAAAAAGGACTTTTATTTTCTACTAAAAAAATTAGTCACTCATATCCACACTGTTGGAGATGTAAAAAATCGATTATCTTCAGAGCAACTAAACAATGGTTTTGTTCGATAGAAAAGTTTAAAGATAAGGCTATGAAGGAAATTAATAGCATACAATGGATACCTAAATGGGGCAAAGATAGAATGCAAGCGATGATTACCGAAAGAAAAGATTGGTGTATTTCACGTCAGAGAAAATGGGGAGTACCTATACCAATATTTTTTTGTGATAATTGCTCAGAGCCTTTAATTGATGAAAGCGTTATGAAGAATGTATCTAAGATTTTCGGAAAAGAAGGTTCAGATTCTTGGTATATAAATGAAGCTGAGTATTTTATACCTGAAGATACTAAATGCAAAAATTGTGGACATAAACATTTTTTAAAAGAAACAGATATTATGGATGTATGGTTTGATTCGGGTGTTACAAACGAAGTGGTTTGTAAAAAAGAAGGTATGAAATGGCCGGCTGATCTTTATTTAGAGGGTGCTGATCAATATAGAGGGTGGTTTCAGTCATCTCTTTTGACCTCTATTGCATTTAATGGTAAGGCGCCTTATAAAACAGTTGTTACGCATGGTTGGGTTGTTGACGAAGAAGGTAAAAAACAATCTAAATCTGTTGGAAACGGAGTTAAACCGAGTGAAATAATAAACAGGTATGGAGCTGACGTATTTAGACTGTGGGTAGCTTCTTCCGACTATCATACTGATGTTAAAATTTCTCATGACATTCTAAAACAGTTATGTGAGTCTTACAGAAAAATAAGAAATACAGCTAGATTTATAATAAGTAACCTTTATGATTTCGATCCAAATAAAATTTCTTATAAAGTAAATGATCTTTTTGATATAGATAAATATATGCTTTATAAAGTTTACAAGTTAAATCAAGATATAATTGATGCGTATAATAATTTTGAATTCCATGAGGTTTTCCACAGTATACAAAAGTTTTGTATTGTAGATTTGTCTAACTTTTACTTGGATATTTTAAAAGATAGGTTATATGTTTATAAATCAGATAGTATTCAAAGAAGATCTGCTCAGTTTACTATTTATAATATACTATCCGTTCTTGTTAAACTTTTGGCTCCAATACTTGCGTATACTTCTGAGGAAATATGGAAATATATGCCGCATAAAAGTGATGAGAATGTTGAAAGTGTTCTTTTGAATTCTATTTGTGTTGATGAGGATATTGAAAAAAGTGTAAGTAAAGAGCTTATTGAAAGGTTTAATAAAATTCAGATACTCAAAAATGATATTAGAAAAATTTTAGAAAAAGCTAGAAAAGATAAAATTATAGGTTCCTCTTTAGAGGCTAAAGTTACAATTTATAGCAGTGATCTAAATGCTTATAAATTTTTATGTGATAATGCAGGTGAAATTAAAGATATACTAATTGTATCTGAAGTAGAGATTTTAAGCACAGGAATGGGAGAACATGAATTAGATAAAAATTCAAATATATCTGTGACTGTTCTTAGAGTAGGCGGCAAAAAATGTGAAAGATGCTGGATGTACTCAAATACGGTTGGAGAAGATGTTCAAAATCCTGATCTATGTGATAGATGTGCAAACATTTTAAAATAGTTTTAAAATTTTATTGCGGCTTGTCTTTTAAAGGCGGCCGCTATATTTATATTTTGTCGGAGGGGATTATATTTGAAAAAGTTATTTATAATATTGTCTACTTTTTTTGTGTTAGTAGATCAGGTGTTAAAAATTATTTTTTTAAAAATTTTAGATAAAAATATTGTGGTCATTCCAAACCTGTTGGAACTAGGCATTGTACGTAACAGAGGAGCCGCTTTTGGAATACTTCAAAATAGTAGATGGATCTTTATTTTATTTACTATACTTGCAATTTTTTGTTTTTTTTATATAATATTTATTAAAGCAGTTGATAATAAACTGTTTATAATATCTTCTATATTTGTTGTAGGTGGTGGTATTTTTATAGGATTTGTTATTGATTATATAAAATTATCATTTTTTCCCCCTGTCTTTAATTTTGCAGATATATGTATTTCAGTTGGGGGAGCGCTTTTAATAGTCTATGTGTATTTGGACCAGGGAAATAAGGTATCATCAAATGGATAAAATTATTATTGATGTAAAAGATGATATTTCTGATAAGAGAGTAGATGTTGCTGTTTGCCAGAGTATTGAAAATTTATCCAGAAGTTTTACGCATAAACTTATTAAAGATGGTTTTATAACAGTTAATGAGAAAAACATAGATAAAAATTATATATTGAAATGTGGAGATGTAATCGAGGTATTTTTAAAAGACCCTCAACCTTCGGAAATATTACCTGAAGATATTTCTTTAGATATAGTTTATGAAGATGATGATCTTTTAGTAGTTAATAAAGAAAAAGGAATGGTTGTACATCCTGCCCCGGGAAATTATACGTCTACATTGGTAAATGCTTTACTAAATCACTGCGGAGATTCTCTTTCAGGTATAAATGGTGTTATTAGGCCAGGCATTGTTCATAGAATAGATAAAGATACAAGTGGTCTTTTGATAGTAGCTAAAAATGATTTTTCTCATAGTCTTCTTGCCGAACAAATTAAAGAACATAGCTTTAGAAGAGAATATGAAGCGATAGTTCATGGAAATGTTTCGAGTGATTCCGGTACTATTGATGCTCCTATAGGAAGAAATTCTATAGACAGAAAAAAAATGTGCGTAACGGATAAATGCTCAAAACGTGCTATTACTTATTATAAAGTTATAAAAAGGTATGAAAAGTATACTCATGTTAGACTGAAACTTGAAACAGGTAGAACCCACCAGATAAGGGTACATATGTCTTATATTGGACATCCATTAGTTGGTGACATTGTCTATGGACCGAGTAAAAACAAAAATTTCAATTTATTTCAGGGACAGTGTTTACATGCTAGAGTTATAGGATTTATTCATCCGAGAAACAATAGGTACTTAGAGTTTACAAGTGATTTACCAAAATATTTTAAGGATTATATTAATTTTTTGAAAGGTTAACCTTTTTGAGATTATATATATAAATTTTATTATAGTTAGTTTTTATTGATAGGTAGGTGAAAAAAATGGGAAAAAATCAAAAAGATGTTCCATATAATAATAGGGAAATTAGTTGGATGGATTTTAATTATCGGGTTCTTGAAGAGGCTATAGACAAAAATAATCCTATTATGGAAAGAGTTAAATTTTTGTCCATTTCATCTTCGAATCTTGATGAATTTTTTATGGTTAGAGTTGCTGGAATAATGGAAAAAATTGAAATTAGATCTACGGATAAAGACTCATCCGGATTAAAACCTAAGCAACTTTTATCTGCTCTTACCAAAAAAATACATGATTTTTATGAAAAACAGTATCTTTGTTTTCATAAAATGATTCTTCCGGATCTTAAAAAAGATGGTATAGAGATTTTAAAGTGGAAAGAATTGAATAAAGATCAGGTAAAATTTACTGATAATTTTTTTAATATGATAATTTTTCCTGTTTTAACTCCTCTGGCAATAGATCAATCAAGACCATTCCCTTTTTTAGCTAATAAGACTTTAAATATAGCGGTAGAGTTAGATGGCGGTAAGTATGAATCTACTTTTGGAATAGTACAGGTTCCTGCAATTCTTCCAAGATTTATAAAACTTCCAAGTAAAAATTCTAAAAGCTATATTTTGCTTGAAGACATTATAATACGTCAATTACCCAAGCTTTTTGAAATATATGAAATAAAATCAAGTTGTACTTTTCGAATTACTAGAGATTCTGATTTAGAAATAGATGAAGATGCGGAAGATCTTTTAATGGAGATTGAAAAGTCTATAAAAAAACGTAGGCATGGTGCATTAGTTAGACTTGAAATAGGTAATACAAAAAGTGAAACTATTAAAAATTTTATTATAGATATACTTGACGCAAGTAAAAAAGAAATATATATATCTAAAGGACCACTCGATTTTACTTTTCTTTCTAAATTCTATGATGAAATTAATGATAAAAAGTTAAAATATAAAGATGTTCAGCCGGTAAATCCGCCAGTTGGATTCTTAAATTATGATGATATTTTTAAATCTATATCTGAAAAAGACAAAATAGTTTATCATCCATTTGAAAGTTTTGATTGTGTAATACAATTTGTGCAAAAAGCGGCGGAAGATAAAAACGTTCTTGCGATAAAACAGACTCTATACAGAGTAAGCGGAAACTCTCCTATAATTGCTGCACTTATTAAAGCTGCTGAAAACGGTAAACAGGTTACCGTACTTGTAGAATTAAAGGCGCGTTTTGACGAAGAAAAAAATATAGTTTGGGCTAAAAAGTTGGAAAAAGCGGGATGCCATGTTATATATGGAGTCCCTGGATTAAAAACTCATTGCAAAGTTTTACTTGTAGTAAGACGAGAAAAAGATGTAATAAAAAGGTATATACATCTGAGTACTGGCAATTATAATGATACAACGGCTAAATACTATACTGATATTGGATATTTTACTTGTAAAGAAAGTTTTGGTACGGATGTATCTTCCTTATTTAATTTTATTACCGGATATTCTTTACATCCAAATTATAAGAAAATTGTCGTTGCCCCGAAGAATATGAGAGATTTCTTTATTGATATGGTGAAAAGAGAAATTGCTAATTCAAAGAAAAAATTAAAAAATGGAATAATAATAAAGGTAAATTCTTTGGTGGATTATAAAATTATTGAGATGCTTTATAAGGCTTCTTGTGAGGGTGTAAAAATTAAGCTGATAGTCAGGGGAGTGTGTTGTCTAGTTCCGGGAGTTAAAGGTATAAGTGAAAATATTGAAGTTAGAAGTATTGTTGGAAGATTTCTTGAACATAGCCGTATTTTTTATTTTGAAAACGGTGGAAATCCAAAATTATACATGAGCAGCGCGGATCTTATGCCTAGAAATCTGGATAAAAGAATAGAACTTGCTTTTCCAGTTGAAGATACTGATCTTAAAAATAAATATATTGAGGTTTTGAACATTATTCTTAAAGATAATTTTAATTCTAGAATTCAAAATTCAGATACTATTTATTTGAAAGAAAATATAAAAGGTAAGAAAATTTTTAATAGCCAAATGGAACTATTTAAGATTTTTAAAGAATATAAAGTTGATCAGGTAGAAAAATGTAAGTTAGAAAGTTCTCAAAAGTTTAAATAGATTATTTAGGTTAGGAGATGATACTTTGTCTATAAAAAAAGTGGGGATATTAACCAGCGGAGGGGACTGTCAAGGACTTAATGCTGCTATTAGAGGGGTATGTAAATCTCTTTATGGGATATATGGTGAAGAGAATATAGAGATATACGGTATCGTTGATGGGTATAGGGGACTTATAAATTGTGAGTACAGACTCCTTAAAAGAGAAGAATTTTCAGGTATCTTAAATCTTGGTGGAACTATACTTGGTACTTCAAGGGAACCGTTTAAAAAGATTAGAGATATTGAAAAAGATAATATAGATAAACTTGGTTTTATGAAAGAGACTTATAAGAAACTTAAATTAGATTGTCTTGTGATATTGGGAGGAAACGGTACGCATAAAACAGCAAATCTTTTAAGCAGTGAAGGTCTTAATGTAATTACGCTTCCCAAGACTATTGACAATGATTTATTCGGAACAGACGTAACTTTTGGTTTTCATAGTGCCGTAGGGATAGCTTCTCAGGTTATTGACTGTATACACACTACCGCTACATCTCATGGAAGAATATTTATTATTGAAATTATGGGGAATAAGGTAGGTTGGCTGACTTTATACTCTGGTATTGCAAGTGGGGCAGATATTATTTTAATTCCGGAGATACCTTATAATTTGAATTCTATTATAAAGTCGCTTGAAAACAGGTCGAAACAAGGTAAGAAATTTTCTATTATTGCAATGGCTGAAGGGTCTATTCCCAGTGAGTACAAAGATTTATCTAAGAGTGAAAGAAAAGAAAAGCTTAAGAAAAACAATTGTTCAACCATTTCATATAAGTTAGCAGGTGACCTCGAAAAAGCTGTTGGACAAGAAATAAGGGTTACAGTTCCGGGTCATTTCCAAAGAGGAGGAGATCCTTGTCCTTACGATAGAATATTAGCCACAAGGTTTGGGTCTTTTGCTGCTAAGTTATTTAGTGAAAGTAGATATGGAAATATGGTTTCACTTCAGAATGAAAGGATAGTAGCTGTACCTTTAAAGGATGTAGCCGGGAAGTTAAAAACGGTTCCTGAAGATAGTCAAATTGTATTGTCTGCTAGAAGAATAGGTACAAATTTTGGCGACTGATTTTATAATCTTTAAAAAGTTTTATTAAAGTTGAAAGGATGATATTATAATGGAAAACGATAAAATTGTAGATTTATTTCATGATGAAGAATTCTTAAAGAAGTTTAGTAATTTGAAAGATGAAAATGAAGCTATTGAACTTTTTAAGAATAATGGCGCTGAAATTACTTATGAAGAATTTGATGAGTTGTATACTTTATGCGATGAATACGTAAATAACGGAATGACAGTTTCTGATGAAAAGCTCGATATGATAGCTGCTGGTTTGAATGTTAGCAGAGATGTCATAATAGGATTTAAAGAGGCTATGGAATTTAGACTTTAAAAAAATTAAATGCTACTTGATTTTTTATTAAGTTTTAGTTATAATCAGAAATAAATTTAATAAAAATTATCATAGGAGAAGCAAACAATGAAAAAATTTTTTTCAACATTTTTAAGTTTAGTAATATTTAGTTTTTTAACTATACCCAATTTTTTTGCGGGTAATCATTCTAGAAGAAGGCAAAAATTTACGCCAGAAGAAGATAAAAGATTAATTGAACTTGTAAATGAACACGGGGAATCAAACTGGGTGTTAATAGCTTCACTCATGGAAAATCGAACTGTAAGGCAGTGCAGAGAAAGATGGAAACATTATCTTAGTGTAAGTGGAACTGGAAATAAACCATTTAGTCCAGAGGAAGATGAAGTAATTTTAAAAAAAGTTGAAGAATTGGGACACAAATGGACAAAAATAGCTGCATTTTTGCCTGGCAGATCAGATCTTAATATTAAAAATAGGTGGTTTAATTTTATAAGAAGGCATTGTAATAGTATTGGATTACGTCACGCTCCAATTAGGAGATGTAATATTTTACCCGAGCAAAATCCAGAGCAAGTTCATGTTGCTTCCACATTACAATTAGAGTTTAATCAAGAAGGCGTTGTTCCAGAACCATTGGAACCTAATCAGGAATCAGGCCTTAATAGTTTTGAAACGCCTCCGTTTTTTGAAGATGATAATATATTTGGATTAGAGGATGATTTCGATAGAGATAAATGGGATTTTTATCCTTTTTAATAATGATTGATATTTTGAAGTTATAAAATGAAAGGTAGATTATTCTACCTTTCATTTTGTATTTTTATATAATTTTATAGTAATTGCAGTAATATCATCATCATGAGTTCTTTTTCGTTTTGAAATAGTCTTATTTATTATGCTTTTTGTGAATCTATCTATATCCTTTCCGTCATATTCTCTTAATTCTTCCTCTACCCATTTGTCGCCGGTGTCTGTTACACCGTCTGATAACATTAAAATCATATCATTATTATCTAGGTCTATGCTA
>CAYQCM010000001.1:43940-46572 GCA_964416045.1 uncultured Eubacteriales bacterium
TCATAAATTCTGCTTTTCCTGTGAATAAATTTAGTGATAGTACGTCAAGAGTAGCTAAAGATTCGTCCCCGGATTTTACAAGTAACGCGGAATTTACTATTTTAATTGCTGAGTCAAAATTTATACCTGACTTTATTAATTTGCTCATAAGTTCAGAAGCCATCGCTCCGTCTACTGCTGCTTTTCCTCCGGTTCCCATTCCATCGCTTATAATTACAATTAAATTTCCTGATCCATCATTAAAATAAAGATAATTATCTCCGCAAAGTTTACCGTTATTACAAGCATGTTGATTTACGCTTACTTTAGCTTGAAATATGGTTTTTTCACTTATTTGTATTCTGCAGGAATTATTTATATTACTTATGGAAGGTTCATCTAAAGATTTTTCACATACGCTGGATAACTCTTTTAATAGCGTATCGTTTAGAATAAATTTATTTTTATATTCAGCAGGAGCGTCGATTTCTATTGTTATCCTTTGCTGCCGATTTCTTTTGCAGGTTACATTACATATATTTATTCCGAAAAGCTTTAATTTTTCCTTTATTTTAAATGCCTTTTCTTGATCAAATAATTCTACTTTTTGAAATTCTTCCGCAATATCGTCTAAAAGATATCCCATGCTATCAAACTGTCCGGAAACTATGTTCCTAAATTCTTTCATTCTATTATTTGCTTCTAATTTAAAAAAATAATTTTTATAATTTTCTTTTATGATGACAATTATTTCTTCAATTTTAGAGCATCTTTTATTTAATTTTTCAGGAAAACTATTTTTATTTATTTCTTTTCCGTAGCTTATTAATCGGGTAATATTTGAAAAACTATTGCTTGTTTCTGATTTTTCTTTTTCCCAGCAAAATGTTTTTAAATTGCAATTATTACAAGTTGAGTATACTGCTCCTTTACATATATCTTTTATTTCCGGAGATTCTATCTTAGAGAGTTTGACCGAAACTTTATCTACAAAATTTGAAACCGATAATAAAGATTCTGATGCGAGTTTTAGCCTTTGAATTACTGAATTTTTTAGTCCGCTGCTTTGAACTTTGTTTTCTGAATAAAAAGATATTTCCTTTATATAATTTATAAACGAATTTGGAATAGATAAAAATATTATTGTACCTATTAAAATCTCATATGTGCCGGTTATTAGATATGATATATCACCGGATTGAAAAGAGATTAATATATGTGAAAGTAAAAATGCTACGCAAACTCCTGTTTTTCTAAGGTACGAAAAAAATCCTGACATCATTCCACTAAATGCGTATATACTTGATGTATATAGAAGTCCAAATGAGGAAAATGAAAGTATTATCCCTGATGAGACTCCTGCTATACATCCGCCTGAAATGTTTGCGCAAAGTGAGAATAAAAGTATTATGGTTACAGATATTATTCTACCTATAGATAAAGTTCCAATAGATACTGATGATAAAGAAAGTAGTATGATACTGAAACTTACTAAAATACAAACCAATTCTTTAGGGTTTAATATAGATTTTTTTTGGTAAAACGTTTTAAATGACTTGTTAAAAAAATATGCTGATCCTGAAGAAAAAGTTGCTTCTATTAAACTTACTGTTATATCACTATAGTCAAAACCATCAACTATCGAGTTAAGAGCCATACCTGTAAAAAATGTTGGAATGAATGTGAGCAAAGGGATATATAAGCTATGGTTTTTAATGTATTTTAGATCACTTAATGTCCATTTTATTGCGGCAATTGCTATTGCTGTGGAAATATATCGTACGCTTGAACTCGTGTTTACTTGAAATATATATCCTATTATGGCCCCTATAAGTGAATATATTGTTTGGGACTCTGGGGAAGCTGCTATTAATGATAATCCGAAAGGAAAATATCTTCCGAGTATTGTCCCTCTTGATGATAGTAATCCAAATGTTATGTACATAGATTTTAGTATGATGTCATTTATGGTATTGGGTTTTATATTACTAAGAGAAAAATCTTTTTTGCGAAGAGTAATGTCTTTCAAAAGAATCGCCACCTATTAATTTAATTTATGTTCTAGTGGAGATTATTATATTTGTTTTTATTGAATATTAATGTCATAACTTGGGTGTATTTTTTTAAGTAATTTTAAAAAAATATAAATTTTGATATACAATAATAAAGCTTTTTAAGAGTTTTTTGATTAATTTATCGAATAATAATAGGTCATGGTTTTTTGTACTTTTTGTTTTGCCTTTTTAATGTGTCTTGAAACTGATGAGATTCCTATTCCTAACTCCTCAGCTATTTCACTCATTTTTTTCATATCACCATAATATAGGGAAACACATAGTTTTTGTTTAGCAGTTAATTCTCCGTCTACTATATTTTTTAATGATTTAATCATTTTTTTATATTCCGTATTAGTAGTTTGCTCAGAGACTATTTTCTTAAATTCATCCATACTTGCTATAGATTCTGTGAAATTATCTAATGATAGCACTTTATTTTTCATGTTTAATCATTACCTCACTTTTTCTTTGTAAGTACTCGGCTGTATGTTTTAAGTCTAGATACATATCATATAGAGTTTTAATTCTATATGTTAAGTTTAAATTTTCTGACTGTTGTTTTTTGTATTTTTCCTTTAGTTTTTTTTTGTGACGCT
>CAYQCM010000002.1:0-40516 GCA_964416045.1 uncultured Eubacteriales bacterium
TTACCTTAGGGTTGATTTTAGGAATTATATATGACGTCTTTAGAATATTTAGATTAGTATTTAATTCTAAAAAATGGGGTATATTTTTTCAAGATATACTGTATTTTATTATTATATCATTAATTACTTTTTTCTTTATTATCATATTTAACAAAGGGGAAATAAGGTATTATATTCTTATAGGACAATTTATAGGATGGGGTATCTATTATATTTCCCTTGGAAGAATTGTATATAAGTATTCAAAAAGTTTTTTAAGAGCAATGAACAATTTTTTTAGTTTTTTATTTTATCCATTAAAGGGTATTTTTAATAAATTATCAAAAATAAAATTATGCAAATGTAACATTAAAAAAGAAAAAAACATAAAAAAAATTAATATTTTTTCAAAAACCCCTTGATTTTTTATATCGTTGTAGTGCATAATAAATAAGGTGAAATTTTATTATTTGAAAAGGAAGTATTTTTTAGGATGAAGTTAGTCTTAAAAAGTAAAAGAAGAGGAAAATTTATTTTAAAATTTTTTATATTATCTTTTATACTGTATGTAATATTTTTAATTGTTAATCAGAATATTAATATACAAAGAAAGAAAAATAAAATAGTTTCTTTAAATGAAAAACTTTCTCTTCAAAATATTGAAAATGAAGAGCTTTCCAAAGAGCTGGAATCGGAAGGGTTTATTTAGATTAATTTATTATAAATTTAGTAATACTTGGTAAGAATAATTTATAATGAGTTTATATATAATAGTTATAAAATATTTTAAGGAGGAAGTTGTTTTTTTATGCAACTCGAGGTAGGTAAAATAGTTGAGGGAAAAGTAAATAAAATAGCTAAGTTTGGAGCTTTTGTAGATTTAGGAGAAAATAAAGTAGGTCTTGTCCATATTTCAGAAGTAGCTCCCACCTTTGTGAAGGAAGTTGGGGATCACATTAAAGAAGGACAGACTGTTAAAGTTAAAATATTAAACTTATCTGAAGATGGAAAAATAGGTTTATCGATAAAACAAGCTACAAATATCGGCCAAGAACGGGATCAAAATAGAAATAGAAAAATAAGAAAATTAGATGATAATAATTTAAAAGCAGCTTCAGGAGGAAAAAGCTCTTTTGAATATTTAATGTCCAAATTTAAAATGGAAAGCGATGAAACCCAAAATTTACTTAATAAAAGAGATGTTGGTAGGGGTAAAGGGTCTAGGAGATAAGTTGTTTAATATAAAAATATTATTTAGGGTGGAAAAATAAATCCACTTATTTTTATTTTTAAATAAAAAGGAAGATGAAAATTTGCTGATTATTAATTGTAAAATTATATATTCTATGTCGCGCAAACTCAAGCCGGAAATACTGTCTGATGGATATATAAAAATTGAAAAAGGAAAAATAGTTGACATAGGTCAGATGAGCAATATAAATAGTGATTATTTATATGATGAAGAAATAATAAATGCCGGAAACTGTGATGTTTATCCTGGCTTTATAGATTCCCACACTCATTTGGGAATGTTTACTAATGGTGAAAGTTATGATTATTCTGACGCTAATGAAATAAGTGATAATTTAACTCCTAATCTAAGAGCTTTGGATTCTATAAATTCTTTTGATATGTCTTTTAAAGAGGCTCTTTATAGTGGTATAACTTCTGCCATAATAAGCCCTGGAAGTTCTAATCCCATTGCAGGGAAAATACTTGCTATAAAAACATATGGACATAGAATAGATGATATGATAATAAAAGAACCTATTGCTATAAAGTTTTCTTTGGGGGAAAACTCAAAGAGCCAAGGTGGATATATTGACGATTCAAAAAGTTGTAAGACTCGCATGGGAGTGGCCTGTGCTATAAGAGAAATGCTTTTTAAATCTAAAGTATATCTTGAAAGCAGAAAGAAAAAAGATTTTGATTATAATGATTATGATGATAAATATGAATCTTTAATTCCGCTTTTAAATGGAGAAATATCGGCTCATTTTCATGCTCATAGAGCTGATGACATTTTTACTGCTATTAGGATTTGTAAAGAATTTGGTATTAAGTGCATAATTATCCACGGTACGGAATCTTATAAGATTGTTGATGATCTTGTTAAAGAAAATATTGATATATTACTAGGTCCTTTAATTTGTGATAGATCTAAACCCGAGTTAATTAATATGAATATTGAGTCTGTATGTAAAATTTCAAATTCTGGAATTAAAACTTCTATTACAACGGATCATCCTGAAACCCCCATACAATATCTTAATATTTCTGCCGGACTTGCAATAGCTAATGGTATGGATCGAATTGATGCTATAAGGTCTATAACTATTAATCCGGCCGAAATTTGTGGTATAGATAATCATGTGGGGTCTTTAGATGTGGGAAAAGATGCAGATATCTTGATTTTTGATAAAGACCCTTTTATAATCGGAAACAAACCTAAATTTGTTATATGCAGTGGTAAATTAGTAAATAATTATGGCTAAAAATTTTTTATTAATGATTTATTTTAAAATCATATTTAAAAACTTATAAATATAAAATTTTATTAAAATTTTTTTATAATTAATGTGAATCTACTGTGACTAAATCTGAGAATATAGTTTGTATAGCCTTACTGCTGTTTTGAGGAGAGTATATAAATTTATCCATATGATCTTTTGTATAAAAATATTTAGGGGAGGAAGGTATGTTGTGAAAGTCAAAAGTATCAATTATTACTAATTTGATTTTCATTTTTTCTGGTATTATGTTTTTTATGTATACGCTAGCTTGTTGGCCTGTTTGTATACCATTTTTTATTTCGGAAAGTCCTGCCAAATTTGGTGTTAATTCAATAAAAGCTCCGTAATCTTCCACCGACCTTATTATCCCGGATACGGTTTCTCCTATTGAAAATAATTCCGCATTTTCTTCCCAAGTCCCTAGTAATTCTTTGTGTGTTAGATTTATTCTATTATTTTCCAGGGATTTTACGATTACTTTTATGTCCATTCCTACCACAAATCTCTCATTTGGATGAGAAATTCTTGATACTGATATGGAATCTATCGGCAGAAAGGATATTATTCCGCAACCTATATCTACGAATACTCCAAAAGTTTCTATATGTGTTATTTTTGCTGATATTATGTCTCCGGGGACTAATTTTGATATGTATTTATTATTACATATTTCCTGAGCTTCTCTTCTTGATAATATTGCAATATCTTTTCCTGATTGGTCTTTTTCAAATTTTGTAATTGTAAAGCAAACAGGACGGTTAACTTTAGATATTACGGCTATATCTCTTACCAGGCCTTCTTTTATCCCTATTGCACCTTCGGTTCTCGGTATTATTCCTTTCATACAGTTTAAATCTATAATTAAATTGTGATTACTATCACACATTATTGCTTTGGCTTCTAGTATTTTATTATTTTTATATGCTTCTATAAGATTTGAAGGACTTGATAAAAAATTTTTATTTTCTTGTTTTAAAATTAATTGTCCTTCGGGATGGAAATCTATCATTTTTGTACCCTCCAGTTATATTTCGGAAATATATATTTATAGGGTATTTATATGCTAGATGTTTGAAGTATTATTCTAATATTTAATTATTTTAAAGACTTTTAAATTTTTTATGATAATTTTGAATTTATGAAATAAAAATTTTTATAAAAAAATTAAGTTGGAAATTTATAGTACTAATAAAAATAAAAATATTTCGGATTAAAGCCGAAATATTTCTATTTAAGCAATTCTTGCACCTGAACGTAAACATCTTGTGCATATATGCATTCTTTTTTTTACTCCGTTTATTTTAGTTCTAACACGTTTTATATTAGGTTTCCACATACGATTTGATTTTCTATGTGAATGAGATACTTTTATTCCAAAAGATACACTTTTATTACATATTTCACATTTAGCCATTTAATTTTTCCCCTTAACTGTATTATTATAAATATATTACGTATCCTATATCCTACCAAATATCTTTATAAATTTCAAGGGTGTTATAATGGAAATATTTTTAAATTCTAGTAATTTGGATAAAGAACTTAATCTTGATGATATACTTTCAAACTTAAAAACAAATTTTATAGGTAACAGATTAATATATAAGTTTTGCGTGGATTCCACAAATAATGTTGCTAAAAGATATTTTAAAAAAGGTTTTTCGAGAAATGGAGATATTTTTTTAGCAGACGAACAAATCAAAGGGAGGGGAAGAAAAGATAGCAGAATATGGGAATCGGGGAAGATGCAGAATATTATATTATCATTATTAATTTCTGACTTGGTTTTTTCCTTGCCGATTATTACTTTAATTGTTGGGATTGTAGTTATGGATGCCTTAAAAGAAATAACTTCTTTAGATGTTAAAGTAAAATGGCCTAATGACGTTTATATAAATGATAAAAAAGTATCTGGAATACTTTGCGAGATGATACACTTTAAAGATAATAATAGTTTAATAATAGGAATAGGAGTTAATATTAATTCACATGTTTTTTCAAATAAAATTAAGAATAGCTCTACCTCGTTATATTTGGAAGTAGGAAAATTTTTTAGCAGGGAAAAAATTATTTGTAAAATTTTAAATAAATTAGAACCTTATATTACTGATTGTAATTTGAATATTGAAAGTTTTATAGAAAAATATAAGAAAAATTGTATTAGTATTAATAAGAAAATCATTTTTTATAGTGAAAATGGAGTAGAGATGTTTGGAAAAATAATTAATATATCTAATGATGGTGAATTAATGGTTATTAGTAGTAATGATAATGTTGTAAGTATTAATTCAAGTTACCAAATCAAATATTTAGAGAGTTAGGATTATTTCTGACGTAGTGATATAGGTATTGTTGAGCGATACCCGGATATTTTCCAAATATATCTAAGGGTTGATTTTTAAATATTGTGTGCATAATTTTTTTCATCCAGACGTCCATTGGAAAACAGTCTAACTTATGGTATGCGTAAAGGAGTACGCATTCTGAAATTTTTGGTCCTACTCCTTTTATTTTTTTTAATGTTTCTCTAGCTTCATTTGTATTTTTATTTTTTAAGCTTTCTAAATTAATTTCTCCTGAACTGATTTTTGTGGCTGCGTCTAAAATATATTTGGCTCTAAAACCACATTTTATGGGTTCGAGATCTTTTTCATTTAATTTGCTTATTGTATTGTAATCTGGAAATGTATAAAATTCCGTGTTATTTATTTTTTCTCCGAAAATAGTGCATAAAGAATTAATTATTTTTTTGATTCTAGGTATGTTATTATTTTGAGATATTATAAAAGAACATAATGTTTCCCATGGTTCTTGATTAAGAATATGTATTCCTGAGTAATTTTCATATGTTTCCTTAAATATAGGGTGAACGTTTTTAAGTTCTCGCATTACTTTTTTATAGTTGAAATTTAGATCAAAGTAATTTACCCAAAAATTTTTGACTTTTTCGATGGTTGTATTCTCAAGTATTATGTCTGAACCATTTTTATATACTGATATTTGTTCATTTTTTACTACTGCATAGTATTTGTTTTTTTTTTATACCACCTAAAGCATTGTCCACATTCGAGTGTATTTTCAAAGTTTATGTCTGAATCAATATTTTTTATTATTACTCCATTTGAGGTTTTTAAATATTGCATCTGGGTTCTTCCTTTTTATCCTAATATTTTTACTAAAATTAATCTTAAAATATTATATAATCAATTTTTATGATAATTTAGTAATGTATCTTATTTTTAGGTAAATTTTTTATTTTTGAATAAATATTTTTTATGGATGGTTATTTCCATCCTTTAATATAGATCTATTTTTAAAACAAATATTTTATTGATTAAGTTTAGTTTCTTTATGATCACTTATATCTTAGTGGTTAGTCCTGCTTTTTTTAATAAATTCTATATTCACTTTATTTCCTTTGAATACTTTTTCTACAATATATATTCCTAATGATGCTAGTATTAAAGAAGTAATAGTTTTAGTTTCATAGATATTTTCTTTAAGTAAAATATAGGAAAGCATTGTTCCAAATATAGGAACCAACAAATTGTATATGCTAATTTTTGAAACTTCATTATATTTTAATAAGCAATTCCAAAGTACCCCTGCTATTGAGGATGATATTGATAAATAAAGTAATAAGAAAAAGTTATACTTTGAAACTAAATTTATATTTCCACCATATAATAATCCTATTAATATTAAAAATATTCCTCCTATTAGGAAACCATTTCCTGTAAAAATTGTTACGTCTTCTTTAAAAGATAGTCTTTTACAGATAGGAGTTGGAATAGCAATTGCAATTGCAGAAAAAAGTATAAAGCCTTCCCCTAGTAACTTGAAATCTAAAGATATAGTTTGACTGTATTCTAGATTTAAAATTATCATGCTTAAAATTCCTAAGGTACATCCAAGAATTTTTTGAAAATTTAGTTTTTCATTTTTGTATATAAAGTGTGATAAAATAATTATAAAAAAAGTGCAAAGTGAAGATATTATGGAAGCTTTTGCTGATGTTGTGTTTGCAAGACCTATGTAAAAAAATATATATTGAAAAGTTGTTTGTATAATTGCTATTAGAAATGTGTCTGTAATAGTACTGCGGTTGATTAACAATATTTTTTTTCTTTTTATACAAGGTATTATTAAAGTAAAAATTCCTGATAGTGTGAAACAAATTCCGGCAAAATATATTTGCTTCGATATATCGTTATTTTGTATTTTTAGACTATCAAACATTAACTTTACAACGGGAGCAGTTGTACCCCATAAAAAAGTACAAAATATAGCAATGATTTTATTTAAGATATCGTTAGTAAATATATATTTTTTAAGTGTTGTCATTTTTATTCTTAACCTTATCTGGTAAATGAACTATTAATATTCCCATACAAGTAAGTGTCAAAGATATTATATTTCTTAAAGTAAAAACATTTTCGCTTAAAAACATGGCTGAAAATATAGTTCCAAAGACGGGTACTAAAAAGTTATACATGTTTATTAAAGATACATTATTATACTTAAGTAAAAGATTATATAAAGTAAGAGCTATTGCTGTTAAGAATCCTAAGTAGAATACCGTAAAAATACCTGAAGTTGAGACATTTTCCAAAATTCCCCCTCCAGAAGCTCCTATTATTACTAAAATTATTCCGCCAAATAATAAACTATATCCTGTTACTGTTATAATATTTCCGCGATTCGAGGCTTCTTTGCACATTACTGTAGCCACTGCACATGCAATCATAGAAAGAATCACAAGTCCGTCTCCTGTTAATGAAAATCCAGCAGAGTCACTTTGATTTCCGCCTAAACTTAAAATAAGTATTCCTGAAAATCCTATTATGCATCCGAGTGATTTCTTTAAATTTAATTTATCATCTTTATAGAAAAAATGTGCTATCCCCACAGCAAAAAATGTTGTTAATGCAGAGAAAATAGATGCCTTTAAGCCAGTTGTATATGCAAGGCCGATGTAAAATAATATGAATTGTAAAGTTGTTTGAACTAGTCCTATGGCGATTATGTCTAGTATACTTTTTTTATTTGGTATAAGAAGACGTTTTTCTCTTAAACTAAAAATTAGTATTACTATTGTTCCTCCGATTACAAATCTAAGCCCTGCAAAAAATATTTTTGAGAACACTTCTAATTGTTCTATTTTAAATAAGTCAAAGCCCAATTTTATTACCGGCGCTGCAGTACCCCAGAGTACCATACAAAATAATGCTATGAGAGCCACGTTTATTTTTTTTGTGAAAAAAGTTTTTTCGCTTAATATATCCATAATTTTCTCTCCTTTTACAGTAATTATTATAGCAAATTATGGTTACATTACAAGAAAATGTTTTGTTTTTTCTATTTGAATATATATAAAGATATGTTAAAATTAATATTTATATTTTAGTTTAGATTATTATAGTGTTTTTGTCACTTTTAGTTTTAAAGGAAGTATTATATGGAATATATTTATAATATATGGAGTTCTATGGTAAGTCTTGTCAGAACCTTTACCATCGCGGATCTTTTTGACGTAATTATAGTTTCTTTTTTGATATATGAGTTTATAAAGTTAATAAGAGAGACCAGAGCCGAACAGCTAGTCAAAGGAATACTGATATTTAGTTTGGCTTATGTTTTGTCATATCAGCTTCACTTTAAAATGCTAAGCACTATACTTAGTAATTTTTTTCAGTTTGGAGTTATGGCTTTATTAATTGTTTTTCAGCCTGAACTTAGAAGAGCTCTTGAACATATAGGAAGAAGTCAGATAGGTGGATATTGGAGCTTTGGAAATATTTTAGGAGAAGGTGATGATTATGATAAAGGAATTATAAAAGTGGTGGATGTAGTTTGCCAATCATTTAGATCATTTCAGCTTTCTAGGACGGGTGCTTTGATTGTTTTTGAGAGGAAAACTAAACTTGGAGATATAGTATCTACGGGTACTGTAATTAAAGCGAAAGCTTCTGTCGAAATAATTTCTAATATTTTTTATAATAAGGCGCCCCTACATGATGGAGCTATGGTTGTTAAGGACAATTTGATATATGCGGGAGGATGTATATTACCTCTGACTAAGAATGAAAATTTAAGCAACGATTTAGGCACCAGACATAGGGCAGCAGTTGGAATAAGTGAAAATTCCGATGCTATTGCAGTTGTTGTGTCTGAAGAGACAGGGTCAATTTCGATTGCTATAAATGGAGTTCTCAGAAGAATCAATAGTATAGATACTTTGAAAAAGAAATTAATTAGTCTTTTGGTTCAAGATATAAAAAATAGTAATTCTGCTTATAAAAATATAATAACTTCTTTCAAGAAAGTGGCAAGAAAATGAAAAATCTTATTTTTAATACCGACAAAAAATTTAGCTTAACTAAAATTTTTTATAATAATAAATTCGTATTAATATTTTCAATTATTTTATCTTTTATAATATGGATAGTCGTTTCCACAAACGATGCTGAAGGACGTCCTGTAACTATAAAAGATATACCGGTCAGTTTGTCTTTATCTGAAAACGCTACTCAAGATGGTCTTAGGATATTTAGTGGACAAGATATTAGCGCACAGGTTGATATAACAGGTAACAGGCTTATTGTAGGTCAGATATCTAAAAATGATATACAAGTAGTTGCTACTCAGTCAATTAATGCAATCGCCTCTCCTGGAAACTATACTTTAGAACTTATGGCAAAAAAAACAGGAGTTCGCAATGATTATGAGTTTGCTTCAGCAGTTAAACCTTCTTTTATTACTGTTATGGTAGATAGGTATAGAGAAGCTGAATTTACAATAGAAACAGATATTAAATTTTCAGCTAATCCAGAATATTTTGTTGGAAGTGTTGTTTTATCTCAGCCTAAAGTTTTACTTTCTGGTCCGGAAACAGAAATATCTAGAATTAAGAAGGTAATTGTAAAGGGTGAAGTTTCTGATGAACTTAAAAGTACTTATAACTTTAAGGCTCCTATATTACTCTATGATGCTTATGGGGGGATTATTTCAAGCGAGACGATTGTTTATTCTGTTCAGGAAGTAGATATTACTATACCTGTTTTAATGAGAAAAAAAGTTCCAATAAAAGCTAATTTTAATAATATACCTAAAGATTTGAATATTGAAAATATAATTAAGATTACCCCTGATAATTTTGAAATTGCAGGTCCTGAAGATATTGTATCAGGAGTGGAGAAAATAGAATTACCGGCTGTAAATTTTAATGAAATAGGAATAAAAAATACTGAATTTGACCTTCAAGTAAATATGCCTCAAGGGTGCAGAAGTTTGGATGGCAACTATACAGTTAAGTTAGAACTGGATTTTCCTAAGCTGAGAGAACGGACTTTTTGGGTTACAAATTTTTCTTTTGTAAATGTACCCGAAGGTAAAAATAGTAGTGTTTATAATGAAGGCATAAATGTTAAAATAGTTGGACCTTCTTATAAGGTATCTTCTATAAAAGCTTCTGACATAACAGTTCAGATAGATCTTAAAAATGATGCAAACCTTCAGGGACATATGGAGATACCGGTGGCAATAAATATTCAAGGGTATACTGAAGTTTGGCCTTATGGCGAATATTCGGTAAACGTAGTTATAGAATAATTTTATTTATTATTAGAGGATGTTATTTAATGACGTATGAAGAAGCTAAAAAACTTGCAAAAGAGTATATAGATGAGATAAATTATCATAATAAAAAATATTATGAAGATGATGACCCCGAGATAAGTGATTTTGAATATGATAGGTTGCTTAGGAATCTTGAAAATTTAGAAAATGAATTTCCTGAGCTAAGTATGTTTGATTCACCTACAAATAAAGTAGGAGGTAAGGCTCTTAATAAATTTGATCCCGTTTCTCATAAAGTAAAGATGGAAAGTTTACACAACTCTTTTTCCAGGGATGAAATATTGTTATTTCATGAAAGAGTGATGAAATCTGTTAGTAATGTTAGTTATGTTGTAGAGCCTAAAATAGATGGACTATCAGTTTCTGTGGAATATATGAACGGTATGATTTATAGGGCCTCGACCAGAGGTGATGGCGAGACTGGGGAAGATATAACTGAAAATATAAAAACAATTAAGAATTTACCTAAAAATATAGATTATAAAGGTTTTTTGGAAGTTAGAGGAGAAGTATACATTTCTACCAAAAATTTTATTAGTCTTATTGAAAGTCAAAAATTATCCGGAGAAAAGTTATTTAAAAATCCCAGAAATGCTGCTGCTGGGTCGTTGAGGCAGAAAGATTCTCGAATAACTAGTAAGCGAAATTTACAAATTATTGTTTTTAATATTCAAAGAATAGACGGGGAAAATATAAAAAATCATAAGGATTCCCTTGATTATCTAAAAAAATTGGGATTTCCTGTACCTCCATTTTATAATTTATATTCAAATATGGATGATATTTTTAAAGAAATAGAACGTATAAATAAAATAAGAAATGATTTGGACTTCCAAATAGATGGGGCGGTACTTAAAATAAATGATTTCAGACAAAGAGAAGTTTTGGGAAGTACTTCTAAATATCCAAGGTGGGCTGAAGCTTTTAAGTATCCACCTGAAGAAAAATCCACTAAGTTATTAAATATTGAAATAAATGTTGGAAGAACCGGTATTTTGACTCCTACGGCTGTATTGGAGCCTGTTTTAATATCTGGTACTACTGTGAGCCGTGCAACACTTCACAATGAAGAGTTTATAAAGCTAAGAAATATAAAAATAGGGGATAAAGTACTTTTAAGAAAAGCTGGAGAAATTATACCTGAAATAGTTAAAGTGTCTCAAAGTTTTCCTGAATCTATCGAGTTTAATATGCCTGAAAGATGTCCATCTTGCGGGTGCAAAGTTATTAAAGAGTCTAATGTGTGTACAAGATGTGAAAATATTGATTGTCCAGCTCAACTTATAAAGAATCTTATACATTTCGTCTCAAGAGACGCCATGAATATAAAAAGTTTAGGAAAAAATATAATAGAAAATTTAGTAGATAACGGTTTGATTACCTCTCCTATTGATCTTTATAAATTAGAAGTGGATTCTTTGAAAGATTTAGAAAGATTGGGTCAGAAATCCTCTGAAAATATAATTACTGAGATAGAAAAGTCTAAACATAACAGCCTTGAAAGACTACTTTTTGGACTAGGAATATTAAATATTGGAAGAAAAGCTTCATTTTTAATATCTAAGAAGTTTGGAGAAATAGATAATATAATTTCAGCTAAAAAAGATGAAATATTACAAATAGACGGAATAGGAGATAAAATAGCAGATAGTTTAATAGAATATTTTAAAATTGACCAAAATTTAAAGGTAATAGAAGAATTTAAAAAATTTAACGTAAATACTAAATTTTTGGAAAGTAATTATACAAATCAAAAACTTCAAACTTATACTTTTGTATTAACTGGCACTCTGACTAATTATAAAAGAGACGAAGTGATCGATATTATAGAAAAAATGGGCGGTAGGGTTACAAATTCTATTTCTAAAAAAACGTCATTTTTATTGGCTGGAGAAAATCCTGGAAGTAAGTTAATACAGGCTAAAAATTTGGGGGTAAAGATTATAAATGAAGGGGAATTTTTAAATTTAATTCAAAAAGGTTGAAAAGTATACAAAAAATATTTTATATTGACAAAAATATAATACATATTGTATAATAAGATATTCAATGTGTATGAAAGGTGATGATTTAATGTCAGTAGATGAAACAACAAAAAGGAAAAAGTGCCGGAAGAAGAAATGATAAAGATAAATGGCGGACAAGGAGAACCTATTGAAAATATTTATAGATGTTATTGCGACAACTATAAATACGCAAGGGGAATGGTACATGGATCATGTTCTTCTTGTAAATATCTAGATCATTGGACTAAAAAATGTGAATATCCTGATCCTCAGAGATAAAATTATATAATTATTAATGAAGGTCTATTTCATTATTACTTTTTTATAAATCTTTTTACCTTTTTTAATTATTAAACCTTTAGACAATTCTTTAGATGATAATTCTAAGTTTGTGTCTAAAGTTTTTTCTTTATTTATAGAAATACCACCTTGCTGAATGAGTCTTCTTGATTCTGATTTTGATGTTGACATCTCTAATTTTACAAGTAATGACATTAAATCTATTTTGTCATCCTTTAAATCTTTTTTATTTAGTTTTAAAATTAGATTTTCGGATAATATATTTCCATCCGAAAAAATACGTTTCGCTTCTTCTTGGACTGCTAATGCACATTCTTCACCGTGAACAAGTTTTGTAAGTTCGAAAGCTAAGATTTCTTTAACTTTATTTATATTTTCCTTTTGATCTTGTTCGTATTTTTTTATTTGTTCAAGAGGTATAAATGTTAGAACTTTAAAGCATTTTATTACATCTTTATCGTCCACATTTCTCCAATATTGGTAGAATTCATAAGGTGTTGTTTTTTGGGGGTCTAGCCATAGTGCTCCTTTTTCTGTTTTTCCCATCTTAGTTCCCTGGCTTGTTGTTAGTAAAACGAATGTAAGTCCATATACATCTTTTGAATCCTTTTTACGAACAAGTTCTACTCCGCCAATAATATTACTCCACTGATCGTCTCCTCCAAGTTCCAACCTGCAGTTAAATTTTCTATTGAGCACTAAAAAATCATAACTTTGCATTATCATATAGTTCATTTCAAAAAAGGTAAGCCCTTTTTCAAGACGTTGTTTGTAGCATTCTGCTGCAAGCATTTTGTTTACAGAAAAATGCACTCCAACGTCTCTTAAAAAATCTATATAATTTAATTTGCAAAGCCAATCGGAGTTATTTATCATTATTGCTTTTCCTTCTGAAAAGTCGATAAACTTTGAGGCTTGTTTTTTGAAACATTCTATATTGTAATTTATTTCTTCTTCAGTCATCATTCTGCGCATATCTGTTTTTCCAGAAGGATCACCGATCATACCGGTTCCACCGCCAAATAAAATTATTGGAGTGTGACCAGCCTTTTGCAGACGAGACATTATTAAAATTTGAACAAAATGTCCAACATGGAGACTATTTGCAGTAGGTTCAAACCCTATGTAAAATACGCATTTTTCATTGTTTAGTATTTGTCTTACTTTTTCTTCATTTGTAACCTGCGCAATTAGTCCTCTTTCGGACAATTCTTCATATATTTCCACCTTGTTACCTCTCCATACGATAAATATTAACATTATTATGCTTGACACTAGTATAAATTTCCAATATAATGATATACTGCGATTTGTTATATTTGAAAGCAAAAATTACTTCAATGATACAATTATTTTATTGTAAAATCAAGTAAAAAATTATTAATTTTTATCTAAATTTGTTGACTATATATTGGATGCTTTCGAATTCTAATAATGTGAATGTCAAAATCAATGTCAAATAGATGAATGGAGTGTTTTTGCCCTATGGTGAATGTCAAACCAACAAAACTTGGCAAAACTACAAGGATGAGTTTTTCAAAAACAGATGAGGTTTTAAAAATTCCTAATCTTATTGAGGTACAAAAAAATTCTTATCAGTGGTTTTTAGATGAAGGACTTAGAGAAGTTCTTAAGGATGTTTCCGGTATTACTGATTATACAGGTAATTTGGTTTTAGACTTTACTGATTATGCTTTAGATGTTAATCATCCTAATTATACGGTTGATGAGTGTAAAGAAAAGGATACTACTTATGCTGCTGCTCTTAGGGTCACTGCAAGACTTTTAAATAGAGAAAGCGGTGAAGTAAAAGAATCTGACGTGTTTATGGGCGATTTTCCTCTTATGACAGACAGTGGCACTTTTATTGTAAATGGCGCTGAAAGAGTCATTGTTTCTCAACTTGTGAGATCCCCTGGCGTTTATTTTAAAATGGAGTACGATAAGACTGGAAAAGAAATGTTTAGTGCTACAATTATTCCTAACCGTGGCGCTTGGATTGAATATGAAAATGACATAAATGATGTTTTATACGTTAGAATTGATAAAAACAGAAAAATTCCAGTTACTGTGTTTATGCGTGCTTTAGGGCTTAGCTCAGATTCAGAAATCATAGAGTATTTTGGCGATGACGATCGCATTATGGCAACTCTTAGAAAAGACGTATGCAAAAATACGGAAGAAGCATTATTTGAAATATATAAAAAATTAAAGCCCGGTGAACTTCCTACAATTGAAAGTGCACAGTCTCATTTAAATGCTCTCTTTTTTGACTCCAGAAGATATGAGATTTCTAGAGTAGGAAGATATAAATATAATAAAAAACTTTCTATTTCCGGAAGAATAAAAGGGCAAGAGCTTTCAAGGCCTGTACCTAATCCCTTAACCGGCGAAATTATTGCTGATATGGGTGAGGTAGTATCTGTCGAAAAAGCTCATCAGATAGAAGATGCAGGGGTTTGCGTTGTTTATATTAAAAAAGGTGACAGAGAAATTAAAATCATATCTAACGGTATGGTAAGTGCAAATAATTTTTTTGATTTCGATATTGAAAAAGAATGTAATATTAGAGAAAAAGTAAGATTTGGAATTTTGGCAGAGATTATGAATTCTTGTGATTCTAAGGAAGAAATCAAGAAAAATATACGTCTTAGAATGGATGAACTCATTCCTAAACATATTATTATTGATGATATATTTGCTTCTATTAACTATATGAACTGCCTTGCTGACGGTATAGGTGTTATAGATGATATAGATCATCTTGGAAACAGAAGAATACGTTCTGTTGGAGAACTTTTACAAAATCAGTTTAGAATAGGATTTTCAAGACTTGAAAGAGTAATAAGAGAAAGAATGACACTTCAAGCTCAAGACTTAGAAGTCATAACTCCTCATGCTCTTATAAATATACGTCCTATCGTAGCAGCTATAAAAGAGTTCTTTGGTTCTTCGCCACTTTCACAGTTTATGGACCAAACTAATCCACTTTCTGAACTTACCCATAAAAGACGTTTATCTGCTCTTGGCCCTGGCGGACTTTCAAGAGATAGAGCAGGGTTTGAAGTCAGAGACGTTCACTATAGTCACTATGGACGTATGTGCCCTATAGAAACACCTGAAGGACCAAATATCGGACTTATATCTTACTTAGCTTCTTTTGCTAAGATTAATGAATATGGATTTATAGAAGCTCCTTTTAGAAAAATAGATAAGACTACGGGGGTCGTTACGTCAGAAGTTGTGTACATGACGGCTGATGAAGAAGACGATTATATAGTAGCTCAGGCTAATGAACCTTTAGATGAAAACGGAAGATTTGTAAATACAAAAGTAAACGGTAGATACCGTGATCAATTCGTTGAAGTAGAAAGCGATAGAGCTGAGTTTATGGACGTATCTCCAAAAATGGTTGTTTCAGTAGCTACCGCTATGATACCTTTTTTAGAAAATGACGACGCTAACCGTGCTTTAATGGGTTCAAACATGCAAAAACAAGCTGTCCCTCTTTTGAAATCGGAGGCCCCTATTGTTGGAACAGGAATGGAATATAAGGCCGGAGTTGATTCTGGAGTATGCATAATTGCTAAAGAATCCGGTGTTATTAAAAAAGTGGACGCAGAGAGAATCGTTGTAAAGTATGATTCCGGTAAAGAAGAAGATTTTAAACTTACTAAATTTATGCGTTCTAACCAAAGCACTTGTATAAATCAAGTTCCGATTGTAGATAAAGGACAAAGGGTAGAAAAGGGTGATGTTTTAGCTGACGGTCCCGCTACACAAAACGGAGAAATTAGTTTAGGTAAAAACGTTCTTATAGGTTTTATGACATGGGAAGGCTATAACTATGAAGACGCCGTTTTAATAAGCGAAAAGATAGTCAGAGAAGACGTATATACTTCCATCCACATTGAAGAATACGAAATTGAAGCAAGAGACACTAAATTGGGACCTGAAGATATTACGAGAGACATTCCAAACGTAAATGAAGATCTGCTAAGAGATCTTGATGAACATGGTATTATTAGAGTTGGTGCCGAAGTACATGCTGGTGATATACTGGTTGGAAAAGTAACGCCAAAGGGAGAAACCGAACTTACTGCAGAAGAAAGATTACTCCGAGCTATATTTGGAGAAAAAGCAAGGGAAGTTCGTGATACTTCTCTTAGGGTTCCGCATGGAGAATATGGTATAGTTGTAGATGTTAAGGTATTTACGAAGGAAAACAACAGAGAAGAACTTTCCCCAGGCGTAAATAAAATAGTAAGATGTTATATAGCCCAAAAAAGAAAGATTTCTGTTGGAGATAAAATGGCAGGACGTCATGGAAACAAGGGCGTTGTGTCTAGAATATTACCTGTTGAAGATATGCCTTTTTTACCTGATGGTACTCCTCTTGATATAGTTTTGAATCCTTTGGGAGTTCCCTCACGTATGAACATTGGTCAGGTATTGGAAGTACATTTGGGATATGCTGCTAAGGCTCTTGGCTGGAAAGTAATGACACCTGTTTTTGACGGAGCTCATGAAGGCGATATAGTAGAGTGCTTTAAAAAAGCCGGATATAATGAAAATGGTAAAACATGGCTCAAAGATGGTAGAACTGGTGAATATTTTGATAATCCAGTTACAGTGGGATATATGTATTATCTTAAACTTCACCATTTGGTAGATGATAAAATTCATGCAAGGTCTACAGGACCATATTCCTTAGTAACACAGCAACCTCTGGGAGGAAAAGCACAGTTTGGGGGACAGCGTTTCGGAGAAATGGAAGTATGGGCTCTTGAAGCATACGGAGCTGCATATACGCTTCAAGAGATATTAACCGTAAAATCTGATGACGTTGTTGGAAGAGTAAAGACGTATGAATCAATTGTTAAAGGGCAAAATGTACCTAGGCCAGGTATACCTGAATCATTTAAAGTTTTGATAAAAGAATTGCAGTCAATGGGCCTTGACGTATCTTTATTTAACGG
Source organism: uncultured Eubacteriales bacterium (assembly GCA_964416045.1). Taxonomy (GTDB): domain Bacteria; phylum Bacillota; class Clostridia; order Oscillospirales; family Acutalibacteraceae; genus CAQBRY01. The sequence continues at coordinate 17,416 of CAYQCM010000002.1, forward strand.
AAACAATGAGGAAATAGACCTTAAGAAAAACTTTGATGATGAGGATGACATAGGTTTGATTGTTAAGGAAGATGTGCTATCTGAAGAGCATGTAATGACCGATGAGGCTGGATTTAGTATAGACGGCGACCCTGAGGAAAAAATCGAAGCCGAGCCAGATATGTCAGCGGAGGATTTTAATGATGAAGATGACGAATAGTCATATATTTGAAGGGGTTTAGAGTATGGATTTTAATGTTTTTGAGTCAATAAAGATAGGACTGGCTTCACCTGAAAAAATCAGAAACTGGTCTTATGGGGAAGTAAAAAAACCTGAAACTATAAATTATAGAACATTGAAGCCGGAATTAGACGGACTTTTCTGTGAAAAAATATTTGGTCCGCAAAAGGACTGGGAATGTCACTGTGGAAAATATAAAAGAATAAGATATAAGGGAAAGGTTTGCGATAGATGCGGGGTTGAAGTTACAAGATCTAAAGTACGCAGAGAAAGAATGGGACACATTGAACTTGCTGCCCCTGTTTCTCATATTTGGTACTTTAAGGGAATACCTTCCAGAATGGGGTTAATGCTTGATATTTCTCCCCGTATGCTTGAAAAGGTATTATACTTTGCTTGTTATATTGTTACTGATCCTGGGAATGTAAAAGAACTTAGTAAAAATCAATTTTTAAATGAAAAAGAATACAGAGATATGCGCGAAAAATACGAAGACGATTTTCAGGCAGGAATGGGTGCGGAAGCTATTAAAAAGCTTTTGCAGGATATAGATTTAGAGTCTTTATCTGAAAATTTGAAGGAAGAGTTGTCATCCGCTTCAGGACAAAAAAAAGTTCGCCTTTTAAAAAGATTGGAAGCGGTAGAATCTTTTAGGTTGTCAGGTAACCGTCCTGAATGGATGATATTAGATGTCCTTCCAATTATTCCTCCCGACTTAAGACCTATGGTTCAGTTAGACGGCGGCAGATTTGCAACTTCTGATTTAAATGATTTATATAGAAGAGTAATAAATAGAAATAATCGTCTGAAAAGACTTCTTGATTTAGGTGCTCCTGATATTATCGTAAGAAATGAGAAGAGAATGCTTCAGGAGTCTGTTGATGCACTCATTGATAACGGTAGAAGGGGAAGACCCGTTACAGGACCTAACAATAGACCTCTTAAATCTTTATCTGATATGCTGAAAGGAAAACAGGGAAGGTTTAGACAAAATCTTTTAGGAAAGCGTGTAGACTATTCAGGAAGATCGGTTATCGTTGTTGGACCGGAACTTAAGATGTATCAATGCGGACTTCCTAAAGAAATGGCTCTTGAATTATTTAAACCTTTTGTTATGAAAAGGTTAGTTGAGACAGGCGCTGTAAATAATATAAAGGCTGCCAGAAAAGCTGTGGATAGGTCTAAACCCGAAGTATGGGACGCATTAGAAGTAGTTATTAAGGGCCATCCGGTACTGCTTAATCGTGCTCCAACTCTTCACAGATTAGGTATACAAGCTTTTGAACCTTTATTAGTAGAAGGTAAAGCTATTAAGCTTCACCCGTTGGTATGCTCTGCTTATAACGCAGACTTTGACGGAGACCAAATGGCTGTTCATGTACCGCTTTCTGCAGAAGCACAATCAGAAGCAAGGTTTTTAATGTTGGCTGCAGGGAATCTTTTAAAACCTTCGGACGGAAATCCGGTAGTTGTACCGACTCAAGATATGGTCCTTGGAACTTACTATCTTACAATGGAAAAAGATGGTGAATTGGGAGAAGGAAAAATATTTAAAGACTTTCAGGAAGCCATTATGGCCTATGAATCAAAAGATATAACTCTCCATTCTAAAATAAAAGTCAGAAGAAGATTAGAAATAGGCGGAAAAATGCATGAAAAAATTATTGAAACTACTGCCGGAAGAATTATTTTTAATACACCTCTTCCTCAAGATCTTGGATTTAAAGATAGATCAACGAAAGAAAGCCTTTTTGATTTAGAAATAGATTTTCTTGTTGGTAAAAAACAATTAGGGAAAATCGTAGATAGGTGTATAAAAACTCATGGTGTACAGGAAACTTCTAAAGTACTTGATGAAATAAAAGCTTTAGGATTTAAGTATTCTACTAGAGGTGCAATTACTGTAGCAGTAGGGGATGCCGTTATACCTCCTGCTAAAAAAGAAATAATTGCTCAGTCGGAAAAGAAAATAGATGAGGTAGTTAATTATTTTAGAAGAGGTCTTATTTCAGATAACGAAAGGAAATCGCATGTACTTAAAATATGGGAGAAAGCTACAAGCGATGTTACCTCAGCGCTACATGACAATTTAGATAAATATAACCCAGTATATATGATGGCGGATTCTGGGGCTCGTGGATCTATGAGTCAGATTAGACAGTTAGCTGGAATGAGAGGACTCATTGCGAATACTTCTGGAGCTACTATCGAAATACCTATTAAATCTAACTATCGCGAAGGATTAAACATATTAGAATACTTTATATCTTCTCGTGGAGCTAGAAAGGGATCTGCAGATACTGCTCTTCGTACGGCCGATTCTGGATATTTGACACGTAGGCTTGTAGACGTTTCGCAGGAAATGATTATACGTGAAGATGATTGCGGAGCAGTTAAAGGAATAACTGTATTTGAAATTAAAGATGGTAAAGAAACTATAGAAAGTTTTCACGAGAGACTTGTTGGTAGATATTTATGCGAAGATTTTATTGATGAAAAAACTGGTGAAGTTGTCATTTCAAAAGATAAACTTATGGATGATAACGATGCCAATAAAATTTTACTTAGTGGTACAAAGAAAGTAGAAATTAGATCTATTTTAAATTGTAAATCAAGGCAGGGCGTATGTAAGAAGTGCTATGGTGCTAACCTGGCAACAGGACGTCCGGCAGCTGTAGGAGAGGCTGTGGGAATTATAGCCGCTCAGTCAATCGGAGAACCTGGAACTCAGCTTACAATGAGAACATTCCATACTGGAGGTATCGCTGGTGGTGAAGATATTACTCAGGGACTTCCACGTGTTGAAGAACTTTTTGAAGCGCGTAAGCCGAAGCGTTTGGCTATAATTAGTGAAATAAGCGGAACAATTAGATTTGAAGAAATAAAAAAGAACAGACATGCCGTAGTTTATAATGAAAAATCTGGTGACCATAAATCATATTTAATACCGTTTGGTTCAACTTTATGTGTAGAAGAAGGTCAAGAGATAGAAGCTGGAGACATGATTACTGAAGGATCTGTAAATCCTCATGATGTTTTGTCAATAAAAGGTCCGGCTGCTGTTGAAGCTTATTTAATAAAAGAAGTCCAGAGGGTTTACAGACTTCAAGGTGTTGATATCAACGATAAACATATTGAAGTAATAGTAAGACAAATGCTTAGAAAGGTTAAAATAGAAGATGCAGGAGATACTAATTTACTCCAGAATGCAGTGGTTGATAAAGTTGAATTGGATGAAGAAAATAATAAAGTTCAACAAAGAATCAATCAAGGAGAAGAAAATTTAAGGAAAGCAGTTTGTACACCGATACTTCTGGGTATTACTAAGGCCTCATTGGCAACAGATTCATTCCTGTCAGCGGCATCGTTCCAGGAAACTACAAGAGTTCTTACAGAAGCCGCCATTAAAGGAAAAATAGATCCTTTAATTGGCCTTAAGGAAAATGTGATTATAGGTAAACTTTTACCGGCAGGTACAGGTATTCATAGATACAGTGACGTAACTATTGAACCCGTTGAAAATGCACAATAATCTTTAAATATTTTTTACATTTTAAAAAGACAACTAACAAAATAAAGTTAGTTGTCCTATTCTTTTATTATTTTCTTTGCTTGGGCGTAGCAATTTTTGCAGTAACATGTGGTTCCTCCACCGTGTGTCATAAACTTCCCGCAATGTGAACAACTGCCCAAAGTACATATGCTAACTAATGAATAACTTTTGACTATTTTTTGGATTTTTTCTAATGACATTTGGATATTAGTGTTTATAGGAATGCAGTTTGCAAGTGAAAGTCCACCGGAAACTTTTTCTAAGTCGTCGTCTTTAATATTAATCTCATTTTTGTTTGACATATTAAAATTTCTCCTTTACTTCTCATATTTATTTTATAATTTAGATAATTAATTTATCAATTTTGAAGGTATTGTTAAGATTCTATTGACACATATAAGTAATAAATGGTAAAATAATAAGCTGTTGCTGGATAATTTTTGTTACCTAGCAAGATTAAATTCATAGGAGGTGTAATATGCCAACCTTTAATCAGTTAGTTAGAAAAGGTAGAGAAGTAACTGAAAAAAAAGATAAAGCTCCTGCTCTCTTAAGAGGATGGAACTCTAAAAAAAGAATTGCTATAGAACAAAATTCTCCTCAAAAGCGTGGAGTATGTACATCAGTTAAAACAGCTACTCCAAAAAAGCCGAACTCAGCTCTTAGAAAAATTGCCAGAGTAAGACTTTCAAATGGTGTAGAAGTAAGTTCTTATATACCTGGTATTGGTCATAACTTGCAAGAACATAGTGTTGTACTTATTCGTGGTGGACGTGTAAAAGATCTTCCGGGTGTTAGGTATCACATTATTAGAGGTACTCTGGATGCTCAAGGCGTTGCTAAACGTATGCAAGCTAGATCTAAGTATGGAGCTAAACGCCCAAAAGCAGGTGCGGCAGCTAAAACAGCTAAGAAATAATTTTTTTAACATCTAAAGGATATTACAATGCGGAAGCATTTTTATATAAATTGCCTCTGTATTGGATTTGCGGAGAATTAAATTTTCTTCGAGTACCTATGATGTCATTTTTGTGAGGGAGGGAAGATATATGCCAAGAAGAGGCTCAGTTACTAAACGTGATGTTTTACCGGACCCACTTTATAATTCTAAATTTGTTACCCGTCTTATAAATAACATTATGGTTGACGGTAAAAAAGGTATTGCACAAAGAATAGTTTATGGTGCATTTGATATTGTTGCTAATAAGACCGGCGTGGAAGCTTTAGAATCTTTTGAAAAAGCTATGGAAAATATTATGCCGGTTTTAGAAGTAAAGGCAAGAAGAGTAGGTGGTGCTACTTATCAGGTGCCTATAGAAGTTAGGGCTGAAAGAAGACAAACCTTAGGTCTTCGCTGGATAACCAAATATGCAAGACTTCGCAGTGAAAAAACAATGAAAGAAAGACTTGCAAATGAAATATTAGACGCTATTAACAACACAGGTGGATCGGTTAAAAAACGTGAAGATACCCATAAAATGGCAGAAGCTAATAGAGCATTTGCCCACTATAGATGGTAATTTTTTCATGAGTTTTAGAATAAATGATTATATTAGTAAAATAATATAAACTGTGATCTGATAAAAGCTATTATTACTAATTAATAGCTTTTATAGTGCCTTAAGATAAATAATAATTGAAGAAAAGGAGGATGTCATGCCTAGACAAGTATCACTCGATTTGACTCGTAATATAGGTATTATGGCTCATATCGATGCAGGAAAAACTACTACAACAGAACGTATACTTTTTTATACAGGTGTAAATCACAAAATTGGTGAGACACATGATGGCGCCGCTACAATGGACTGGATGGCTCAGGAGCAGGAACGAGGTATAACAATCACTTCCGCTGCTACTACGTGTTTTTGGAAAAAACATAGAATTAATATTATTGATACGCCAGGTCACGTGGATTTCACGGTTGAAGTTGAAAGATCTCTTCGTGTTCTTGATGGTTCCGTAACTGTACTTTGTGCTAAAGGCGGAGTTGAACCTCAGTCTGAGACCGTTTGGCGTCAAGCCGACAAATATGGTGTTCCTAGAATGGCTTATGTAAATAAGATGGATATTATGGGTGCTGACTTTTATAATGTTGTAACCATGATGAGAGATAGATTAAAATGTAACGCCATACCTATCCAACTTCCAATTGGTTCTGAAGATACTTTCAAAGGTATTGTTGATTTAGTTGAAATGAAAGCCTATGTCTATTATGATGATTTGGGAAAAGATATAAGAGTTGAAGATATACCTGAGGATATGCAGGAGTCGGCTGAAAAGTATCATACAGAGCTTATGGAGTGTATTGCCGAGCAGGATGATGTTTTATTTGAGAAATATCTTGAAGGTGAAAAGCTTACTGTTCAGGAAATGAAAGATTGCATCAGAAAAGCTACTATCAATAATGATATAGTTCCTGTAACGTGTGGAACATCTTATCGTAATAAAGGAGTACAAAAACTTCTTGATGCTATTATAGATTATATGCCTTCTCCGATTGATGTTCCGGCAATTAAAGGTGTAAATCCGGATACTGAGGAAGAGATAGAAAGAAAGTCTTCTGATGAAGAACCTTTTTCTGCATTAGCATTTAAAATAGCTACAGATCCATTTGTTGGTAAGTTATGTTTCTTTAGAGTATATTCCGGTACAGTCAATGCTGGATCTACAGTATATAATTCCACGAAAGATAACAATGAACGTTTGGGTAGAATACTTCAAATGCACGCAAACCACAGACAAGATATAGATACGGTTTACGCAGGAGACATAGCAGCTGCCGTAGGACTTAAAAATACTACAACAGGCGACACATTATGTGATGAGAAACATCCCGTAATACTGGAATCTATGGAATTTCCAGACCCTGTTATAAGAGTAGCTATTGAGCCCAAAACTAAAGCCGGACAAGAAAAAATGGGAATAGCCCTTTCTAAGTTGGCAGAAGAGGATCCTACATTTAAGGCTTATACTGACGAAGAAACAGGTCAAACAATTATTGCCGGTATGGGAGAGCTTCACCTGGAAATAATTGTTGATAGACTTCTTAGAGAATTTAAAGTTGAAGCTAACGTAGGTAAACCTCAGGTTTCTTATAAGGAGACAATTCGCAAAGAAGCGGATGTAGAGGAAAAATATGCTCGTCAGTCTGGTGGACGCGGGCAATACGGACACGTAAAGATAAGAATAGAGCCTAACAAAACTAAAGGTTATGAGTTTGTTAACAATATTGTTGGAGGAGCTATACCTAAGGAATATATACCTGCTGTAGACAACGGTATACAAGGTGCTATGCAGACCGGAGTTTTAGCTGGATACAATGTTGTAGACGTAAAAGTAACTCTTTACGATGGGTCTTATCACGAAGTAGATTCCTCAGAAATGGCATTTAAAATAGCAGGTTCTATGGCATTTAAAGCTGCTATGAAAAAAGCTGATCCTGTACTTTTAGAACCAATAATGAAAGTTAACGTTATAGTTCCTGAAGAATATATGGGAGATATAATTGGAGACATTAATTCAAGACGTGGAATGATTCAAGGTATGGAAGCTGTTTCTGGAGCACAAAGAATAAATGCTCAAGTACCTCTTTCAGAAATGTTTGGTTACGCTACTGATATGCGTTCAAGAACCCAGGGTAGAGGACAGTACACAATGGAACCAAGCCATTATGCAGAAGTTCCAAAATCAGTATCAGAAACTATAATTGCTAATAGAAATAAAAAATCTGATTAATTGGTGTTGATTTATTCCTAATTAACTGGTAAAATATGAAAAGTCTATTTCATTTACAATGTTTATAAAACTAAGGGAGGATTATAATTAAATGGCAAAAGCAAAATTTGAAAGAACTAAACCCCATATTAATATTGGTACGATTGGTCACGTTGACCATGGTAAGACAACTCTTACTGCTGCAATAACTAAATTTCTAAGCCTAAAAGGTGGAGCAGAATTTACAGATTATTCTAATATAGATAAAGCTCCAGAGGAAAGAGAACGTGGTATTACAATTAATACTTCTCACGTTGAATATCAAACAGATACCCGTCACTATGCTCATGTTGACTGCCCAGGTCATGCTGATTATGTTAAAAACATGATCACTGGTGCTGCACAAATGGATGGTGCTATATTAGTAGTTTCTGCTGCTGATGGTCCTATGCCTCAGACAAGAGAACATATTCTTCTTGCACGTCAGGTTGGAGTTCCATATATAGTAGTATTCATGAACAAAGTTGATCAGGTTGATGATCCTGAACTTCTTGATCTTGTTGAAATGGAAATTCGTGAATTATTAAATGAATATGAATTCCCGGGCGACGATACTCCTATAATCCGTGGTTCTGCATTAGTAGCCCTTGAGTCATCTTCAAAAGATACCGGCGCTGAAGAATATAAATGTATACAAGAATTAATGGATGCTGTAGATAAACATATACCAACTCCGGAAAGAAAAGCTGATCAACCTTTCTTGATGCCTGTTGAAGACGTGTTTACAATCACAGGTCGTGGAACAGTTGCTACAGGTAGAGTAGAACGTGGTCAATTAAAGACTTCTGAAGAGGTAGAATTAGTTGGTCTAACCGAAGACCGTAAAAAAGCAGTTGTAACAGGTATTGAAATGTTTAGAAAAATACTTGATTATGCTGAAGCTGGAGATAACGTAGGCGTGCTTTTGAGAGGTATTCAAAGGGATGAAATAGAAAGAGGTCAAGTTCTCGCAAAACCTGGTACTATCAATCCACATACTAAATTTAAAGGTCAAGTTTATGTTCTTACTAAAGAAGAAGGTGGACGTCATACTCCATTCTTTAGCAATTACCGTCCACAGTTCTATTTCAGAACTACAGACGTTACGGGTGTAATTTCTTTACCTGAAGGAACAGAAATGTGTATGCCTGGAGATAATGTTGTTATGGACGTAGAACTTATAACGCCAATAGCTATTGAAGAAGGTTTACGTTTTGCTATTCGTGAAGGCGGACGTACAGTTGGTTCAGGCGTTGTTACTGCTATTAATTCCTAAAAAATTAATTGTTTTTTATCAAATAATAAGACTTCCATTATTATATGGAAGTCTTTAAAATTTTTAATTATTTGTAAGCAGATTTACGTACCTATTATATGTGTAATTATCAAAACAAACAAAGTATACGTTATCAATCTGGTCGCCAAGTTCGGGAAGTAATTCATTGACTGTATTTACTGCTATTTCGGATGCTTCATCCAAAGGATAACCATATATTGCGGTACTAATAGAGGGAAAAGCAACAGATTTCCACCCTTTATCTACAGCTAATCTTAAACATTGCTCATAACATGATCTTAATTGTTGTCTACAGATTTCATCTCGTTCTCTATTATAAATTGGTCCTGGAGTGTGTATTATTCCTTTTACCCCTTGACTATTTAAATTATATGGTCCTGTAGCTACAGCGTTTCCCGTTCTACATCTTATATTTCCTTCTATTAGTGGAAAATCGTGACATTCTTGCTGTAATCTTTTGTCATGTGCTGCACGAAATATTGCTCCACATACTCCACCCCCGGCATTTAATTGCTGATTAGCCGCATTTACTATTGCATCGACTTCTATATTATATCTATTTTTTAATTTTGTTATATCTCCTTGTACGGTATGAATCTTATGATGAGGATTTTTATTCATAAATATATAAGTTAAAGTTAATAAAGACGCTGTTGCAATAGCTATAGCTGACAGTATAAAACCTGTATTTTTTTCTGCCATAAAGATATTTCCTTTATTTTTATTTTACTATAATTATATATTAATTTTAACTTTTTTCAATTAATTTTAAAATTATGAAGCTATATCTTTCTTTGAAATAAATTATATGAAGAGTATTTTATGGTATAGTGGTATAATAGATAATATTGTTTATGATATAGGTTGTTTAATAAAGAGAGGCGTTAAATTAAAAATATGAATTTTAAAATAGAATCTAATTATAGCCTTCAAGGAGATCAACTTAATGCAGTTAGTAAATTAACTGATGGTATAAATTCTGGATATAGAGAACAAACTTTATTAGGTGTTACAGGATCTGGAAAAACATTTACTATGGCCAATATAATACAAAAAACTCAGAAACCAACTTTAGTACTTGCGCATAATAAAACTTTAGCAGCTCAGCTTTGCAGTGAATTTAGAACCTTTTTTCCTAATAATGCTGTTGAATATTTTGTATCTTACTATGATTATTATCAGCCTGAGGCATATATATCTTCTACGGACACTTATATTGAAAAAGACTCGTCTATAAATGATGAGATTGATAAATTACGTCATTCAGCTACTTCTTCATTATCGGAAAGAAGAGATGTCATAATTGTTTCCAGTGTTTCTTGTATATATAGTTTAGGTAACCCTATAGATTATCGTACGATGGTTATATCTCTTAGATCAGGTACAAAAAAGAAAAGAGATGACCTTATTAATAAACTAATCGAATTACAGTATGAGAGAAATGATATAAATTTAGTTAGGAATAAATTTAGAGTTAGAGGGGACGTAGTTGAAATTTTTCCCGCGGCATCAAATAATGTATTAATTAGAGTAGAATTTTTCGGTGACGAAATAGATAGAATATGCGAGGTTAGTCCTGTTACAGGCAAAGTAGAAAAATTATTAAAGCATGTGGCGATATATCCTGCCTCTCACTACATCGTACCAAAGGAAAAACTTGATAAAGCAATAAGTGAAATAGAAAAAGAAATGTGTGAAAGAGTAGATTTTTTTAGAAGTAATAATAAATTAGTAGAGGCGCAACGGATAGAGCAAAGAGTAAAATATGATATGGAAATGCTTCAGGAAATAGGTTTTTGTAAGGGAATAGAAAATTACTCCAGAATTATGTCTGACAGAGAACCGGGAAGCGCACCATTTACTTTATTTGATTATTTTCCAGACGATTTTTTATTGTTTGTGGATGAATCTCATGTAACTTTACCGCAGGTTAGAGCTATGTATGCAGGTGATAAAGCCAGAAAAGACAATTTAATTGAGCATGGGTTTAGACTTCCTTCTTCTTACGATAACAGACCTATGACTTTTGATGAATTTTATAATAAAATTAATCAAGTAGTTTTTGTTAGCGCTACCCCCGGCGATTTTGAAATTGAAAAAAGCAAAGTGATTGTAGAGCAAATTATCCGTCCTACTGGACTCCTTGATCCCGAAATAATTGTTAAGCCCGTTTTAGGACAAATAGATGATTTAGTTGGAGAAATAAATAAACGAGTTACTGTCAAAGAGAGAGTATTAATTACTACTTTGACTAAAAAAATGGCTGAAGATCTTACGACTTATTTAGAAGAATTAGATATAAAAGTGAAATATCTTCATAGTGACATTGATACTATGGAAAGAATGGAGATAATAAGAGATCTAAGGCTTGGAAATATTGACGTTTTAGTAGGAATAAACCTCCTCAGAGAAGGTCTGGATATACCGGAAGTTTCATTAGTAGCAATACTGGATGCAGATAAAGAAGGATTTTTGAGGTCTGAGAGATCTTTAATACAAACTATAGGTCGTGCTGCGAGAAATTCTAATGGACAAGTCATTATGTATGCAGATTCTATTACTCGTTCTATGAATGTGGCTATAAATGAAACTAAAAGAAGAAGAAATTTACAAATAAAATATAATAAAGAACATGGTATTACTCCAAAAACCATAGTAAAGGGTGTTTCAGACATTCTTGAAATATCAAGTGACGAAACTATAAAAAATAAAAAAGGATACGGTAAGTTAAATAAAAAGGAAAAAGATAAATTAGTTGAAAAGTTGACTAAAGAAATGAAATTTGCAGCAAAAATGTTAGAATTTGAACATGCCGCATTTTTGAGGAATGAGATAGAAAAAGTAAAAAAATCTGAATAATCATAAAATGACATTCAGATTATAAACTTAGAGTATTTAATTGGTGAATTTACGGGACATTAATAACCTCATTTAGTACTTGAGGCAGACCATTTGACCCTTTTACAATTCTAAGATATCTACCTCTTGGCAAATAACCAGTATAACTTAATTTAACGACTCCCTTCCTTTTTAGATTCAATGCAACAGGTTCATTGAAGGCTTTGTCAATATCACTAAGCTCTGAGATATTGACTAGTCCAAATCTTTTATAAAGTGCCGGTATGGCAGCTGACGAAAGTCGGGCAAGTGTGCATTGGTATAATATTCCATAATTAGCTTCGTCTACTAAATATACATTTTCATTTTCATCTACTAATAGCAGACCTCCATGAACTTCATCGAGCTGATCATCAGTTAATTTGTTATTCATAACAAAATCTCCCCTCTTTGTAATTTTATTATATAATTATAATTGATAATAGTTTTTGTCAATATCTATAAAATATATAAAAGGATTGATATTTATTAGTGATATTATTATAAAAGGTGCTAAAGAACATAATTTAAAAAATGTTGATTTAATTATACCTAGAGATAAGTTTATAGTTTTTACTGGTCTTTCTGGGTCAGGAAAGTCTTCTTTGGCGTTTGATACTATATACGCTGAAGGACAAAGAAGATATATTGAATCTCTTTCATCTTATGCAAGGATGTTCCTTGGACAAATGGATAAACCTGATGTAGAAAGTATAGAAGGACTTTCTCCGTCAATATCTATAGATCAAAAGACAACCTCTAAAAATCCTAGATCTACAGTTGGTACAATTACCGAAATATATGATTACCTTAGACTTTTGTATGCAAGAATAGGTATACCACACTGCCCCACATGTGGTAGAGAGATATCACACCAGACCGTGGATCAAATCGTAGATAAAATTATGAACATAGGAAAAGGTAAAAAAATACAGATTTTATCTCCAATCGTAAGAGGAAGAAAAGGAGAACATATAAAAGAAATTGAAAATGCTAGAAAAAATGGATTTGTTAGGATTAGAGTTGACAAAGAAATATTTGATCTGTCTGAAACGATTAAGATTGATAAGAATAAAAAACATAATATAGAAATTATTGTTGATAGACTAAAGGTAGAAGATGACGTTAGGTCTAGACTTTCTGAATCCATAGAGTCTGCTACGGATTTATCTGAGGGAGTAGTTATTATAAATATTGATGGTAAGGAAGATATATTATTTTCCAAAGACTTTTCTTGTCCAGAGCATAATATAAGTTTTGAAGAGTTAACCCCTAGAATGTTTTCTTTTAATAGCCCTTTTGGAGCATGTAAAAAGTGTACGGGCTTAGGTGTCTTTATGAAAATAGACCCTGAACTTATTATACCTGATAAGTCTAAGTCTATTAGAGAAGGCGGTATAAAAGGCAGCGGATGGTCCATGGAAGGCAATTCTATAGCCAATATGTATTTTGATGCTTTGTCCAAAAAATATAACTTTTCCTTAAAGACTCCGCTTTCTGATCTACCTGATGAAATTATCGATATTATTCTTTACGGTACTAAAGGAGAAAAGTTAGAACTTGTGAGGGAAAATGAATATGGTAAGACCATGTATAAAAATAAGTTTGAAGGTATAATAAACAACCTTGAAAGAAGATTCAGAGAGACCCAGAGTTCTTGGATAAAAAGTGAAATAGAAAATTTTATGAGTGCTATACCTTGCAGTGAATGTGGCGGAAAAAGACTTTCCAAAAATAGTCTATCTGTTACCGTAGGTGGAATTAGTATATCTGAGTTTTGTGATAAATCTATAAGGCAGTGTTTAGATTTTATTAATGCTCTTGAATTAAACGAAAAGGACAAAATTATTTCTGAATCTATATTAAAAGAAATAGTTTCAAGACTTACATTTTTAAAAAGTGTGGGATTAGAGTATCTGACGCTTTCAAGACAAGCCGGTACTCTTTCAGGAGGAGAGAGCCAGAGAATTAGATTGGCAACTCAAATAGGTTCTTCTCTTGTAGGAGTTTTATATATACTCGACGAACCAAGTATCGGTCTTCATCAAAGAGATAATAGTAAACTTATCGCTACCCTTCAAAGATTAAGAGATTTAGGAAATACTGTTATTGTGGTTGAACATGATGAGGAAACTATGTATGCTGCAGACTATATTGTTGATGTTGGCCCGGGGTCGGGCGTAAATGGAGGATATATAACTTGTGTTGGAAATATTGACGATATTAAAAACTGTAAAAAATCTATTACAGGACAATATCTCAGCGGTAAAAAATATATATCTATTCCGAAGTCTAGAAGAAAGGGCAATGGTAAATTTTTGAAAGTATTGGGGGCAAGGCAAAATAATCTTAAAAATATTGATATAGAGATACCTGTCGGTACGATGACTTGTGTTACCGGTGTGTCCGGTTCGGGAAAATCCACTTTAGTTAATGACATTATATATAAAGACATATCTAATAAAATTAACAGATCTAAATTGAAACCCGGAAAACACAAAGAAATAAAAGGTATTGAAAATTTTGATAAAATTATTGATATAAGTCAATCACCAATAGGCAGGACTCCCCGGTCAAATCCTGCAACGTATACGGGTGTATTTACGGATATAAGAGAACTGTTTGCTTCCACAAATGATGCAAAATCAAAAGGGTTTAGTAGCGGTAGATTTTCATTTAATGTTAAAGGAGGAAGATGCGAAGCTTGTCAGGGAGACGGTATAATAAAGATAGAAATGCATTTTTTATCGGATATTTATGTTCCATGTGAAGTTTGTAAAGGAAAAAGGTATAGCAGAGAAACACTTCAGGTAAAATATAAAGGGAAGAATATTAGCGATATACTTGAAATGACAGTAGATGAAGCTTTGGAATTTTTCCCCAATATACCTAAAATAAAAAGAAAAATAGAAACTTTAAAAGAAGTCGGACTCGGATATATTAAATTAGGACAGTCCGCTACTACTTTGTCGGGAGGAGAAGCTCAAAGGGTTAAACTTGCTTCTGAACTTTCAAAAAGGTCCACAGGAAAGACTCTTTATATATTGGACGAGCCTACTACAGGGCTTCATATAGCTGACGTCCATAAACTGATTTATGTGCTTCAAAAACTTGTGGATTCTGGAAATACAGTTCTGATTATCGAACACAATTTAGACCTTATCAAAGTGTGCGATTATATAATAGATTTAGGTCCAGAGGGCGGAGATAATGGAGGACAAATTATTGCAAAAGGTACTCCGGAAGAAGTTTCTTTAGTTTCCGGTTCATATACTGGTATGTATCTTAAAAAAATTTTAAGTTTATAAAATAGTTTAGTAAGGGATTAACTCAGATTATGAATAATCTAAAAATTAAAGCTAACAATTTGCCGGAGAATCCCGGCGTATACATTATGAAAGACTCAGACAAAAACATAATATATATTGGGAAAGCTAAAATTCTTAAAAGAAGAGTTTCCCAATATTTTATGGCAAGTCAAAAGCATTCTGATAAGGTCAGAAAAATGGTTTCTAATATTGAAGATTTCGATTATATAATTACCGACAGCGAATTTGAAGCTTTAGTTTTGGAATGCAGTTTAATTAAGAGATATAGACCAAAATACAATATTTTGCTTAAGGATGGCAAGGGATATAGTTATATAAAAGTGACTAACGAAGAATGGCCAAAAATTTTGTATGTAAAACAAAGAATTGACGATGGTTCTTTGTATTTTGGTCCTTATATAAATTCATTTTATGTAAAAAATCTTGTAGAGGAAGTTATAAATATTTTTAAATTGCCAACTCGTAGCAGAAATTTTTCTAAAGTTAAAAGTAGACCATGTTTAAATTATTATATTAATAAATGTATAGCACCTTGTTCAGGAAATATGTCAGTTAAGGAATACAGACTTTTAATCGATGAAGCTATATCATTTATTAAAAATGGAAGTAGTAATACTATAGAATACCTTAATAGAGAAATGATTAAAGCGTCTGAGAGTTTAAATTTTGAAAAAGCTGCAAGTATCAGAGATAGAATAAAATCTATAAAGTCCGTTATTAAGGAAAAGCAAAAAGTCGTATCTAATAGGGTAAAGGATCAAGATATTATTGCTATAGCTATTAACAAGCAAAAAGCATCTATACATGTTTTTAGATTTGAAAATGGTAATCTATACGATACGGAAAATTTTATGTTTGATTCCTTTGATGATGAAGTATCACTTAGAACAGAGTTTATAAAAAGGTATTACGACTTAAAAGACTATGTACCTAAAAATATAACCCTTGACGGAACTATTGAAAACGTAGATTTAATAAAAAAGTGGATATATAAAGTCAAGGGCAAAAATGTTAAAATTCTAGTCCCCTCGAGGGGAGATCAGTTTAAGTTGGTACAGATGTGTAAAAGCAATGCTTATGAAGTTTTTCATCGTGATAGTGATAATAGTGATTTTTCTTTACTTGAAGATTTAAAAAATTTACTGTCTCTTGATACTATACCTTTATATATTGAAGCTTACGATATTTCAAATTTACAAGGCAGTGATACTGTTGGGGGTATGGTAGTTTTTAATAATATGAAGCCTATAAAGTCTGAATATAAAAAATTTAAAATAAAAAGTATTGATCATCAGGATGATTATAATTCTATAAGAGAAATTATGATTAGACGTATAAAAAATTATAGGGAAAATAAAACGTCTGGCACTGGATTTGGTAAACTTCCGGATTTAATTTTAGTTGATGGGGGATATGGACAAGTTAGTGCTGCGAAAGAAATTTTTGCAAGTGAAAAAATGTATGTTCCTATTTTTGGTATGGTGAAAGATAATAAACATCGTACTAGGGCTATAACTACTCATAATAAAGAAATAAATATAAGCAAAAATCAGAAGTTGTTTTCTTTTATAACAAGGGTGCAAGATGAAGTCCATAGGTATACTATTGGATATCATAAGGGACTTAGGAGTAAGAGAGTAAAAGGGTCAATGCTTACTAATATACCGGGAGTTGGCAAGAAAAGAGCTAATTTACTTCTTAAAAAGTTTGGAAGTATAAGGAATATATCATTGGCCTCTGTGGAAGAACTCCTTTTTGTTGAAGGAATTACTAAGCCTTGTGCTGAATCTGTATATGAATATTTTAAAAATCTAGATAAAAAATAATTTTATTTTCTATGAGTTTATTTGGTTATTGCCTTTTATATAGTGATAAAAACAATTTTAAGACAAAATATACCTGTAATATTAATATTACAGGTATAAGTTTATAGTTTATTGTCTTCAGACCAATTTTTTATTCTATCTATATTTTCTTCAGATGGTATTGATATATTTGATTTATATGACTTTTTATTAGGAAATCTTTCCGGTACGGGTATTTCTTCTATTTTTTTAGTTATAGAAATGTCATCATTATCAACTTTTTTCATAATATTATCTCCTTTTTGTATTTTAAGATTTAATTTTAATGTATAGATTTATTTTGTGAATTATTTTTCTTAAAATACATTTTAAAGAGAGTAATTTTTTAAATTTTATTATTTACAAGAGGTTTTAATTTCCATAATAAAGACGTAGTAATAATGACTTTTAGAATATCTGCTATTATAAAAGGTGATATACATAATATAAGGGCATTTATAAGGTTAGATTTTGTAATTATTATAAACCATAAAGTTCCGAGTATGTAGCAAATTATTAACCCTACCAGCATACTTAAAAAGTATATGAAAATTTTTGGTTTTGATTTTTCTATTATTAATCCTATTGTTCCTGCACATATAATATAGGATATTACGTATCCTCCCGTTGGACTATAAATAAGCCCTATACCTCCTAATATACCTGAAAAGATTGGTATGCCAATTATTCTTAATATTACGTATATTAATTGGCTTATCGATCCCCATTTAAATCCTAGAAGACCCCCAGATAGGAAAACAGAAATAATAGCAAGATTTATTGGAACAGGGGTAAACGGAAGAGGAATAGATATTAATGAAAATACTGCTGTTAGTGATGCAAAGATTGCTACACGCAATATATTTTTTATTTTTTTATTCATTTTTATTTTTCACGTCACTTTATCATAAATTTATTTTTAATTACATAATATATATTCCTTTTTTGAATTTTATGTAATATTTTATCATTTCATGTGTATTTTTTTATTTATAAAAGTGAATAAAAAAGCTACTTCATAAATGATGGCAGCTTTTTTATAAAATTTTTATTATTTAGAGATTTAATTTAAGGTTTATACTATATGATTAAAATTTATTAAATATTTTTAGAGAACGTAATCATTATTCGAGGACGTCCTACTCCAGGATGACAATAGGTTGTGCTTACAACTTCCCAACCATCTTTTGCCATATTATTCATGACGCCTTCCGTTTGGAATTCCAGAACTTGTATAACTTTATATTGTTTCACTTTTAAACTCCTTATATGAAATTTTTATATAATTATATTGTATTTTTATTGTTCAAGTATGCATTAAATTATAATTGGAACAAAGCTCTTTTATTTTATTTATAGTTTGTATATAATTTATTTTGTAATATGGGAGGAAAAAATCTGCTATGGACTTTAATATACAAAATCTTATTAAAAGTGCTATCGATTCCAGAAATAAGGCTTATACACCTTATTCAAAATTTAAAGTGGGGGCTTGTCTTTTAACTGAGGATGGTAATTTTTATGGTGGTTTTAATATTGAATGTGCGGCATATTCTGTGTCTAATTGCGCTGAAAGGCACGCGATGTTTAGGGCTATATATGATGGGCATTTAGTATTTAAAGCGATATCTGTGGTAGGAGGGGATGAAAAACAAACCGATGATTTTTCTGATTTTTGTCCTCCTTGTGGGGTTTGCAGACAAATGCTTAGAGAATTTTGTAATCCTAAAACGTTTAGAGTGATTTTAGCCAAGAGTACCAGTGAATATAAGATTTTTACTTTAGAAGAGTTACTACCTATCAGTTTTGGACCAAGTAATTTGAAATAAATAAAGCATAATAATTTTGTGGTTTAGGAGTGTGTTTCTTTGGACTTTAAAAATTTAGATGTTAAATGCAAAAAAATAAGACGGGATATTTTTACCGAAATAGGTACTTTGGGAGTGGGACACATTGGAGGGAGTTTTTCAATTGTTGAACTTTTAGTAGTACTTTATAATAATCATATGAATATAGACCCAAAGAATCCTAAAATGGATGGAAGGGACAGATTAATTGTGTCCAAAGGGCACAGCGGACCAGCGGTATATGCTATTTTAAGTGATATGGGATATTTTGACAGAAGTTGGCTTATGACTCTTAACAAATCAGGAACTAACTTACCAAGTCATTGTGACATGAATAAGACTCCCGGAGTTGATATGACCACGGGCTCTTTAGGACAGGGATTTTCATGTGCTGTAGGAATAGCTAAAGCGTCTAAATTAAGGAAAGATGGGGCTAAAATTTATACTATTATAGGAGATGGAGAATCTCAGGAAGGTCAAATTTGGGAGGCAGGTATGTTTGCATCTCACAATAATCTTGATAATCTAATAGCTTTTACAGATTATAATAAGCTTCAACTCGATGGCGAGATAAAGGATATTTGTAATATAGACCCTATAGATAAAAAGTGGAAAGCTTTTGGATGGAATGTAGTTATTGTAAATAATGGGAATAACTGCGAAGAAGTCGACAGTGCTATTAAAAAATGTAAAGAGTTTTCCAACGGTAGGCCCAACATGGTTATACTAAATACTAAAAAAGGTTATGGACTTTCTTTTGTAGAAAAAGCAGGGCTTTCAAATCATAGTATGCCTATTAGTAAGGAAATGTTTGATGAGGGTATGAAAGAACTTGGAGGTAATGCCTAATGGAAATGAGACAAGCTTTTGCTTTTGAAATAGATAAATATATGTCACAAAATGAAAATGTAGTAATTCTAAATGCGGATTTGGCTAAACCTAATGGGTTATCTGAAATATCTAAGAAATATCCCGAAAGGTGTATAAACGTAGGAATTGCAGAGCAAAATATGGCAAGTATAGCCGCAGGAATGAGCAGTTATGGTTTTATACCTTTTATTTTTACGTTTACTCCGTTTGCTACAAGGCGTATTTGTGATCAAATCGCCATATCTATAGCATATGCCAATCAAAACGTAAAAATTGTTGGTACAGATCCCGGCATTAGCGCAGAATATAATGGCGGTACACATATGAGTGTTGAAGATATTGGGGTTCTTAGAAGTATACCTAATATGGTTATATTTGAACCTGTTGATAATATTCAATTAAGAAAAGCTCTCCCTCAAATTCTAAATTTTGATAAACCATTATATATTCGTATGTTTAGAAAAGAGCTTCCGGATGTATTTCCAGATGACTATAATTTTGATCTTTTCAAAGCTGATGTAATTAAAGAAGGAAATGATGTTGCAATTATTTGTTCCGGAATAATGGTTCAGGAAGTTTTAGAAGCTAATAAAAAATTATTAGATTTCGGTATAGACGCTGAAATTATAAATGCTCATACCATAAAACCTATTGATAAAGATACTATTGTTAAATCTGCTATGAAAACTAAGCATGTGGTTACAGTTGAAAATCATAATGTTATTGGGGGGCTTGGCTCTGCTGTTAGTGAAGTATTATCCCAAAATTATCCTACGATCCTTAGATGTATAGGAATAAAAGATATTTTTGGACAAGTGGGAAAGATGCCTTATTTAAAGCAGGAATATGGTATGGATAGTCAAAGTATTGTCAGTGAGGTATTGGAAATACTAAAGAAATAAATTTTGTTTATTTCTTTACTTAAATTTAAAAGGGATGTTTTATGAGAGAAAAGGTAATATTTGATTTTGCTGAAAAAAAGTTTGGTTCAAAACCTGAATATTTGTGGAAAAAATATCCTAATTATGCTGTTTTAAGAAGCAATAATAATAAAAAGTGGTATGCCATAATAATGGATGTTCCACCGGAAAAATTGGGATTACATGGAGAAAAAAATATTAAAATCCTTAATTTAAAGTGTAATCCCATGATTATTGGTTCATTGCGTGAAAGAAAAGGTTTTTTACCGGCATATCATATGAACAAAGAACATTGGATAAGTATTGTTGTTGATGATGAAAATATATCCGATGGTGAAATTTTAGATCTTGTTACTTCTAGTTACAATACGGTTAATAAGATTATTTAAAGTATATTTTTAAAATTTGGAGACTTTAATAAATGGCATTAAAAATTTTTAATAAAGAATGTCTTAGAAAAGGTATTTATGATTCAAGAAGTAAGATTAATAAAGAAGAAAAGCGGAAAATGGATTTTAATATATCTAATTCTTTAATCTCAAGTAAAGAATATAAGAATTGTGATATACTATTTATTTATGTTTCAAAACAAATCGAAGTTGATACCTGCAATATTATTAAACATGCATTTAAGGAAGAAAAATGTGTTGCTGTACCAAAATGCAACATAGAAAGTTCAATGATGCTTTTTTATAAAGTGAAATCTTTTGATGATTTAAAAAAGGGTTATTTTCAAATTTATGAGCCTATAGAAGAAAAATGTGAAGAAGTTATAGATTTTTCTTGTGGAGTTTGCATTGTTCCCGGCATTTGCTTTGATATTTATGGCTATAGATTGGGGTATGGAAAGGGATATTATGATAGATTTCTTAAAAATTTCGGAGGCACTAAAATAGGAATTTGTTATAGCGACTATATTTTTGAAAATCTGCCGGTAGATAAACATGATGAAAAAGTAGATATTTTAGTTACAGAAAAAAATATTTTGGAAGTGGTTGTTTAAGTAATGGATAGTAAAGATGAAAAGAAGGTAATTTTAAAGTCCCGAAAAAATGGATGTCTTTTTATTATGGTATGGTTTGTATTTTTAGCTTTTATTGCAGTGCTTATTAATAGGTATGCTATGAGTGGAATAAATGATATGCTGGGAATCGGAAGAGAAAACAATACCGTTACTATAGAAATTCCTAAGGGTTCAAATTTGGATTCGGTGTCTAAAATACTTTATGAGAATAACGTAATAGCTAATCCTAATTTTTTTAAACTGTATTCATTTGTGACTAAATCCACGAAAGGATTTTCTCAAGGTACTTATGAACTTAAATCTAATATGGACTATGAAGAAATTTTGAATTACATTAGAAATCAGTCTAACAGTAAAGATATTGTTTCATTAACTTTCAGGGAAGGCATGAATATAATGGAAATCTCTGATTTATTGGAGGAAAATGGCGTTTGTGAAAAAGACGATTTTTTAAATATGTGTAATTCCGAAGAATTTAATGAAAAGTATGATTTTATAAAAGATATTCCTAAAAGTCCTGACAGATATTATTTATTAGAAGGATATTTATTTCCTGACACTTATGATTTTTACCGAGGGGAAAGTGCAAAAGACAGTATTAATAGGTTCTTAAGTAATTTTCAGAAAAAGATTACTCGTAAATCAAGCTTGGAAGGTTATGATGATAAAGTTAGTGTAAAAGAACTTGCGATTGCAGAAGGTAAAGATGTTGAAAATTTAATTATCATCGCTTCGTTAGTTCAGGCTGAAGCAGCTAATAAGGAGGATATGTATAAAGTTTCTTCTGTAATTCATAATCGTTTAGAGACGTTATCTACTGGAGGGAAAAATAGTTTTGGAGAATATGATTTAGATAGATTGAGATTAGATTCTACAGTTTGGTATCCATATAGAAGTAGAAACGTTGTTCCGAGCGATATAGTAGATAGTTTTAAAAGTAAATACAATACCTACAATATTAGTGGACTCCCACCCGGGCCTGTATGTAACCCCGGATTAGAAGCTATTAAGGCAGTATTGAAGCCGGCTTCAACAGAATACTATTATTTTTGTCATAGTAGCTCCGGTAGTGCTTTTTACGCTAAAACTAATGATGTTCATTTGATTAATCTAAGAAGGGCAGGATTATTATAAAATATACTCGATTTTTGTTTAAAGATATGTTAAAATCATGTTTTACTTTTTACGTTCTTCTTTGTAAATTCTTATACGTTTGTCTCAGATATAAATATTACGCAGGCAAAAAATTATTTTTCTTACATTAAATATAGCTGTTATTTTGTAATCACTGTACGAACGGGAGCATTGATATATAAAATTTTGAAGAGAGGTACTTTATCTAATAGCAATAATAATTTAACTTTAGGCGAAAACAATGAAATTCCACCAAAACCTCGCCGAGATGGAGTTAGAGTTCAATTTGATCCTAAATGTATGGAAATGTTAGATAAAACTCGAGAACTAAGTAATCTCCTTGACGAAATTGGAGGAGATTTTTTAAGTGATGCTTTTAAAAATATAAAAAGAAGATTTATCAATTCTAAAGATTTTACTTTAGATGATT
>CAYQCM010000003.1:0-18381 GCA_964416045.1 uncultured Eubacteriales bacterium
ATACACTTATTTCTATTTACCCTCTCCCTTTTTGTCCCTTTATTATATCTTAGTACGGATACTCGCCTCCTTCTCTTCCTATCTTTATCTTACTCTTTATGAGTTCCTTTAATTCTACAGTTCTTATCCCTCCTGCCACTTTATCAATTTCATTATCATTTAGTTTGTCGCCTTCCTTTAATGCTTTATATACATGTATAATGTCACAAACTTCGTCTAAATCTTCAAGTGGCAGCATAATGTTTCTTTCTTTGAAAGCTTTCTCTATTTCAATATCGTTATTTAACTTTAACAGCTCCGTCAAAAACTCTTCATCATTTAAAACTCCTGCTATCATATCTTTATTCATATGCATTACTTCTTTCTATTATTTATTTTAATATCAAATTACTCGGTGTAACATAAACAGTCTTATAGTTTTTATAATTTACCATTCCGGATTTACCACCAGGTATTTTTCTAACATTACTTACATTAGTATAGTCAACCGCGACATTGGACGAATTTTTTGCCTTACTATATAAACAACATATTTTCGCTGCATACAATATAGAATCATTACTAGGCTCTTTACCGTCTAAAAATAGAATTGTATGACTTCCCGGCATATCCTTTACATGAAACCAAATATCACTTTTATTGGCAATTTTAAATGTTAATTTTTCATTTTGAATACTATTTTTTCCCACAAAAATTTTTAATCCTTCTTTAGTTACAAAACAGAGCGGCTTAGATTGCTGTAAATTTTTAGTTTTTACCTTGTCCTTTAAATATCCGTTGATGTATAATTCCTTTTTCACCTCTTCTATATCATCATTATTCTCACACATTGATAAATATTCTAAAATACTTTCTAAATATTTTATCTCTTCAGAAGCTAATTTTATTTGTTCAATCAGAATTACATTAGCCTTTTTATATTTATTATACTTCTTATAATATAGCTTGGCATTATCTGCTCCACTTAATCTCGGATCTAATTTTATAGATATTTCTTCATCTCCTGAATAAAAATTTTTTAC
Source organism: uncultured Eubacteriales bacterium (assembly GCA_964416045.1). Classification (GTDB taxonomy): domain Bacteria; phylum Bacillota; class Clostridia; order Oscillospirales; family Acutalibacteraceae; genus CAQBRY01. The sequence goes on from CAYQCM010000003.1 coordinate 1,023, forward strand.
ATCTATGTACCCCATCCCTTTTTTAATAAAATATAAATTAGATAATAATAAATCACCATAAATCTTATACATATCTTTATTCTTACATAAATCCAACTCCTTATTTTGACTTTCTATCTTTTTCTTACATCTTGAAATCTTAGTTTTTATCAGACCTTCTAAAGATGAAACTTTACATTTAATTATATCTATTTTATCTCTAAAATAATAATATTCATCTAATAAAGAAGAAAAGCTATTTTGTATTTTAAAATTACAATTAGTAAACTTATTGAAAAATACATCTTTTACGTCCCCATATTCACCTAAAATCATAACAGGTTCACCCCGAGACACATAAATATCTCTAATAAAATTTTCTAACCCCTCAGATAATAAGAGTTTATTATCATTATTTAAATCTTTAATTTTCTTTCCTTCAAGTCCAATAAACTTTATTAATATTTTAGAAGTCTTTTGGGACACCCCTTGACATATATTAAAAACGGCATTTTCTAATTTTTCTTCTTGATCATATTCAAAAATCTTATTAATTATATCTTCAAATTTATCTCTTATAAAGCACATTTTCCCTTGACTTGGAGGTAAATTATACTTATATCCGGGAAGAACAAGTCTTCTAGAAGACATACTGGAATTGACCCTAATAATAGAATCCAAAATAGTATTATCTTGCGACACTAATATAATATTACTATATTTACCCATGATTTCACAAACAAGGCTACTTTGAATACTGTCACCCAATTCATTTAGATGTTCAAAATTAATAAACACAACTCTTTCAAGTTCATGCTGCCTAATATCTTTTATTTTAGCAGACGACAACTTCTTCCTAAGAAACATACAAAAAGCAGCAGGTGTTTGGGGGTTTTCAAAACTTTTACAAGTTATATGAACTCTCGGACTGTTTTGATTTGAGGATATAAGTAGTTTTAATGTTGTTGTATTCTTCCTCAAAACTATAATTATCATACGGTTACTCGGTTGATAAATTTTTTGAACTATACTTCCAACTAAATTGTCATGTAATTCTTTAGTTAAATAATTAAGAAATATTCCATCTAATGGCATCGTAGTTTCTTCCTAACTTGTACTTTTACAAATATTTTATCTTGTCAATAAATACCCGGGATTTATAAATATTAATCTTTTTAAACTTCTGTTCAAGCATAGCTTTTAAGCTGTCCATTACTAGATCTTCTGTTTTAAAATGTCCTGCGTCAACTACCATCATTCCATTGTGATTTGCCTCCAAAATATCACTATGTTTAATCTCGCCAGTTACAAATACATCAGCCTTGCTCATTAAAGCATCTTTTATATAACTTCCTCCAGCTCCACTGCATAGCGCCACCTTCTTTATAATTTTACCACTGATTTCTGTATATCTCAAGCCTTGGCAATCTAGTTTTTCCTTTACAAATTTAACAAATTCATCAGAATTCATAGGAATTTCAAGATCTCCTATTATACCATTATAATATTCTTTATATATAGAAAAATCTCTAAATATGTCATAAGCAGGTTCTTCATAAGGATGAACTTCCTTCATAGCCTTAACTGCAGCATTAGTCTTACTTTCAGGACAAATCATCTCTATTTTTACTTCTCTAACCTCTTCCAAAAGTCCCTGTGTCCCAACATACGGGTTAGAATCCGGCTCAGGCATAAACCGTCCTTTTCCATCAGACGTAAAGCTACACATAGAATAGTTTCCAAGCCTTCCCGCACCATTTTCGGACATTGCTTTTACTATGTCATTTTCACACTTTCTCGGCGAAAAAACAACAATTTTATTGTATTCTAACATTTTGGACTTGCAAAGAGACCCAATATTTTTTAAGTTAAATTTACTTGCTAAACACCTATTTACTCCTTCTTCTGCTAAATCCAAATTAGTATGAGCACATATGACGTTTAGATTATTTTTTACTGCTAAATAAGGTATACTGTCATTTAAAATGTTTTTAATAGGTCTAAAAATAATTGGATGGTGACTTATAATTAAGTTACATCCAAGATGTGTCGCCTCAGAAATAACCTCTTTAGTTACATCTAAAGCAAGTAAAATATTAGAAATATTTTCGTCCATACTTCCTATCAATAATCCGGTATTATCCCAATCAAATGAAATATTAAAAGGAGCTATTTCATTTATAAATTTATATATTTCTTCTACTATCATCATAATACTTCCCTCTTGATTATATCCTCCAAAATACATATGATAGAATTATATTTCTTCTCAGAAGCAGTATCTAGTAAATATCTGCTTCCATTTTTTTTGTTTTTTAAGTCTCTTATTTGCTTCTCTATATATAATTTTGCATCTTCATTATAATTTTTTAATATTCTTCCAATATAATAATATGTTTCGGAAAAAATCAATTTATAATCAATATATCTAGCCATTATCACCGTATAAACTTTATTTTTGCAAAGAATTGCTTTTTCGTCTTCGATAAAATATCCGTGATTACATAAATATAGTCTCAGATCATACTCATACGTCATAGGCTGAAGGATAAATTTCTTATTAAATTTATTTTTGAATTTACATTTATCCAATATCTCGGATATTAAATTACCGCCCATACCCGCTATTATTATTTCATCAACTTCGTTTTCATAAATATTTTTTAGCCCTTCTGATAGCCTAGTTTCTATAATATTTTCTAATCCATTGTCATAAATATTTCTTTTTGCTATTTTTAAAGGTCCTTTATTTATGTCTGAAGCAATTGCTTTGGAAATCAATTTATTTTTTGCTAAAAAGATGGGTAAATAAGCATGATCTGTGCCTATATCTGCAATTCTACATCCCTTTGAAACCATATCGGCACAAACTTTTAGTCTTTTACTTAATTTATTTATTTGCATATAGCATTGTTCCTAATTTAATAATTATAATGGGAGAATCACGATAAAAACGTGATTCCCCCTCAATAAAACAATAAAAATAAATTTTTATTGTTCTCTCATTTTTGCAAAACACTCGCTACAATATACAGGACGATCATCACGTGGCTTAAAAGGAACTTTTGCTTCGCCACCGCACGATGCGCATGTAGCTGTAAAAATTTCACGCTCTGCTCTACTAGCATTCTTACGTGAATCACGGCAGCTTTTGCATCTTTGTGGTTCATTTACGAAACCTTTTTCCGCATAAAATTCTTGCTCTCCCGCTGTAAAAGCAAATTCAGCTCCACAATCTTTACATACAAGGGTTTTGTCTTCGTACATTTGGTATACCTCTCTTTTGGAATAAAAAAATTTGCCCTAGGACGGGTTTGCACCGACACCTCTGAATAAAACAACGCTCTACTATACTAAGCTACTTGGGCATAACACTGCTTCAGCTTTTACTATTATATTCCATAAACAAAATTAAGTCAACAAATTTTCAAAAAAAAAAATAAAATTATTGTTATATATAATAAATATATAATAACTATCTTAATTACAGCTTATGAAATATAATAAATATTCGACACTATAAATATATAATCATTTTCTTCTTTTACTTAAAATTTTCTTTAATAAATGCACATATTCTATCCATCTGCATACCCCTAGATCCTTTTACTAAGATTTTATCTCCTTCAATTATATTTTCTTTTATAAAATCATATATTTCGTCTATTTGATCAAAATGTCTCACCTCTACATCCTGTTTAGAGTACTGCCTTACAGCGTTTAATAAAAAATTTGACTCTTCCCCCATCGTAAGTAAAATGTTAATATTTTCGAAGGCTATATATTTTCCTAAGTCAAAATGTATTTGGCTAGATTTATCTCCAAGTTCAAGTATGTCGGCAAAAATTAGAACATTTCTTCCATCCGATTTTAAAGATCTTAAAACATTTATTGCACTCTTAACTGAATCGGGACTTGCATTATAAGAATCATCTATCAAAGTTATATTTCCTAAACGAAAAATTTGTTGCCTCATTGGTACTCCTACATAGTTTTTAAGACCTCTTTTTATGTCCTCCAGATGAAATCCCATATCGTTTGCCACTGCTATAGCAGCTAACGCATTATAAACATTATGAACTCCCAAACAAGGCATAGTTATAATATCTCGATACGCATGAGTTACTAAAGTAAAAGTAGTTGTTTCCCCGTTCATAGTTATATCTTCTGCTCTATAGGGATATTGACCATTCATCCCAAAATATACTATATTCTCTTTTTCTACTTTCGAAAGAAGCGGATTATCTCCATTTAAATAATATTTCCCACTATCTCTTTTTAAAATTTTTATTTTTTCGTCTCTAGTTGTCTCTACGTTTCCGAAATTTTCTATATGCGATACTCCTACATTAGTAATCACACCAAAATCCGCGTCAACAATATCCGAAAGTACATCCATTTCACCTATCTCACTGACACCCATTTCCAATATTAAAGCCTCATGATCAGAATTTAAGTTTAAAAGTGTAAGTGGAACTCCTATTTGTCCATTATAGTTTCCTTCTGTCTTTAACACATTTAAGCTAACAGAAAGAACAGACGATATCATCTCCTTAGTCGTGGTCTTCCCAACACTACCAGTTATCCCTATAATCGGTATAGAAAAATTTTTTCTATAAAACTTTGCTAAATTCTGCAAAGCTTCTTTAGTATTTTCAACTTCTATCAAAACTGACTGAGGAAAATCACAAACAAAATTTTCTCCCTTTTGAACCAGCGCAGCTATCGCTCCCTTTTGAAATACATCATTGATAAAAGAATGGCCGTTTACTTTTTGTCCAATAAAAGGAATGTACAAAGACCCCTCCGATACTTTTCTGCTATCTATACATACATTTGTTACTATTTTATCTTCAATACTGACATTCCTTAATAAACTTCCATTTATCATCATTAATATTTCTTGAATACTTAATGGTTTCATAAAATTCTCCTTATGCTAAATGTGATTCAGATAAAATATTATTTATAATTTCTCGCTCATCAAAATTATATTTTACCCCATTTATCTCCTGGTACGTTTCGTGACCTTTACCTGCTAAAACTATAATATCTCCGTCTTGTGCCGTTTCGATACAATACTTTATAGCCTTTTTTCTGTCTGGAATTACTATATATTTCCCCTTCGATTTTTGCATACCTACTTCTATATCCTTTATTATATCTGTTACATTTTCAAAGCGTGAATTATCTGCCGTAATTATTGATAAATCAGCAAATTTTCCGGCCGCTTCTCCCATTTCATATCTTCTGTCTCTGGGTCTATTTCCCCCCGCACCAAAAAGAACTATTAGCCTATTAGGTTTATATTCTCTCAGGGTTGTAAGTACATTTTGCATACTTACAGCATTATGAGCGTAATCTATTAAAAGAGTATAGTTTCCGGGTACCTTCACCGGCTCTACTCTTCCCTTAACCCTGACTTTATTTATTCCTTTTCGAATAATTTCCACATCGATTCCTACATACTCACAAAATAAGTACGCTGCAAGAGCGTTATACACACTAAACCTTCCGGGAATAGGTATTTTTAAATCATATTCCTGGTTACTGCTTACAAATTTACATTCTACTCCCACATAGCCTTGATTTACTATTAAACCGGTTTTACTGCAATATAGGTCTGATGAACTGTCAAATCCAAAAGTTTTAATATCACAAGTACTATTTTTTAAAACATCTGGATATTTATCATCATCTTTATTTAAAAAACCAACTTCACTATTTTTAAATAATAGGCATTTTGACTTAAAATAATCATCCATATCTTCGTGCTCATTTGTTCCAACATGGTCTTTAGAAAAGTTTGTAAATATTCCAAAATTAAACTTAAACCCATCTAATCTATAGTGTTTTAGTCCTAAAGAAGATGCTTCCAAAACAGCATATTTACATCCATTTTTGACCATATATGATAAGTAACTTTGTATTTCATAAGACTCCGGCGTCGTATTTGCTGTCTTTATTACTTCGTCTCCCAAAAGTACGCCTATAGTCCCTATAACCCCCACTTTATCCCCATTTTGCTCTAGTATTGACTTTATCATGTAGGAAGTAGTTGTTTTCCCTTTAGTCCCGGTTATACCTACTGTTATAAGTTTAGATGCGGGGTGCCCAAAAAAATTACATGACATCTTGGCCAATTCTTTCCTAGTGTTTTTTACTATTATAACATTTTCAAACGGGACTTCTAACTCCTGCTGCGCCACTATTACCTTACAACCTTTATTTATAGCTTCTTTAACAAAAAAATGTCCGTCAATATTAGACCCCTTTAAACATACAAATATACTTCCACTAGAAACTTTTGTGGAATTATAAGCTATGTCGGAAATCTCCATATCCATATTGCTACAACTATTCTTTAAAATATCTACCCCATCTAAAATCTTACGCAGCTCCATAAAAAACACCTCTATCAATACTATAACTAATTTATCTAACAATATGCAAATTATAAAAAATTTTTCCAATAATTTCTAAAATACTAACTTTCAAAAAACTCTCTTATCTCCCTTTGTCTATTATGTTCACAAAATATTATTATTTCATCCCCGGGTAATAGGACTGTATCCGCCTGCGGAAAAATAAATTGTTCTTCTCTAACTATAGATACTATCAAACATGATGATGGCAAATCCATATCCTTTATTTTTATATCTTTCATACTAAATTCTCCGGGGAGTATCATTGATAATATTGATGCTCTGCCTTTATTTAAACTTGCAACTAATTGCATTTCTCCGTTATGAATTTCATGCTCTACCATTTTAGTTATTATTTCTGTGCTGCTTACCGTATTATATATCCCAAGTTCTTTCATAACTTCAAGATTCCTTGGATTATTCACTCTTGCTATAACTTTTTCAATCATAAACTTTCTCTTAACTAACTGACACGCTACCAAATTATCCTGGTCTCTTCCAGTTACCGCCACAAAACAATCCGCTTTTGCTATTCCTGCATCTATCAATGCCTCTATTTCGGTACCGTCCCCGTGAATTACTTCTATACCTAAATTATTGGCAAGATTTAAGCACTTATTTTTATTCTTTTCAATAAGAGAAATATCATATTTTCTCTCCATCATACTTTGAGATAAATAATATCCTAATTTTCCTCCACCTACTATTACTACCCTCACATTACTCATCCTTTTTAGTTAAAATATATCTAGTCTATTACCTTAGCATATATTATTTTATCAGTCGAACTAATTACCACATTATTTTTTTCGGTATTTAACATAACATCATTTTCCCTATTAATTATTCCTACCACAAGTTCATTACTTCTATTAGGTATTTCATCCATAGACCTTCCTATCAAAAATTGTTCAGCTTCCCTTATGACAAAAGAAAGAGTACTTGCTCCGAAAGTTATTTGTTTTACCGACGTCTTTTCAACAAGCGCCGAAAACATTGCCTCCGTAGAAAGTTTTGTTTCGCATATTGTCTGAAGTCCAAAATGTTTAAATATCTTTTCTCTTGCCGGATCTATTATTCTTGTTACAACATTTTGTATATCAAAAAATTCCCTTACTATTTGAGATATAGTAATATTTAAATTATCATCATCAGTGGTAGTTGCCACCGCATCACAATTTTCAATACCTGCTTTTTTCAATATCTCTATATCCATTGGAATTCCTGTTACTGTAATACCATCGAAATCGTCACTTAAAAGTTTGAAAGATTCCGGGTCTCTATCTACTACTGAAACATTATGTCCATATCTGCACAGCATATCAGCCAGTCTGCTTCCAAGTTCTCCACAGCCTACCACCAACGTATTCATATAAATAGTCCTCCTTTATATTTTCATATCCAACCTAATAAATAATGCGTAAATATAACCGCTTAACAACAAAACTATGCAAAAATTGTTATATTTTAATACCGGAACCAAACGGAAAACTATCGTCAAGCATCTTATTTCCCGGATATGTAAATAACAAATCTTTATTTTGTGACATTTTCAATTCTAACCCACAATTGTCACCAACTATTTTGATTTTTATATTTCCCCTATCACAATGAAATGGTATATTTCCGTCATAATTACTTTCACCATCTGCTATTACTACTTTTAATACCTCAACCTTAAGGTTGGATTTAACCAAAACTAATTTGGCTCTGACGCGTGTTGCTTTAATTGAAATATAAATCTCTGTATCACATTCATCCTTTATGTTAGCATATGCTAAAGTAATATGCCCAGACATATTTCCTATTTCATTTATAATAGTTGAGTTTCCGTTTTCAAAATTCGTAATAAAATTTTGAGCACTATATTTATCAGCGGCAGCTGCTATAACGGTATTATTATAATAATTGTCGTTACTACTTAAACCACAACCTGCAAATAAAATAATAAAGATAACCGCGAAAATACATCTAATTCCTTTACTCTTGACGAAAGATCTCACCTGCATATTTCGGTTCACCTCAAAAAAATTTTATATCATTCTTTTATATACTCTTTAAAACCTGTTTTTAATTTATCAAAAATCCTTTTGTCACATTCAAAACTTAAACGGCTACACACTTCCTCGCCTTTGCACCATAAGTAATCATTCACTTCACCTTTTTGACATTTAATATAACACGAATCTGAAATTGCTAAATAATATACTGCTTCTAACGTAACATCTTTTTCACAAGAAAAATACGTTGAACATCTGAAATCAGAAATAATCTCCACACCTAAACCTACTTCTTCTTTAATTTCACGTTTGGCCGTTTCAATTTCGGTCTCGTTATTTTCAACATGCCCCTTTGGGAATCCCCAAAGTATTTTTCCTTTATGATTAAAACTTATAACCAAAAATTTATAATTATCATCAAATTTATGTCCTATCACGGCTTCACATGATTTTTCATATTTTGAATAATTAAATAATTCATCCGAAATAAAAAAATCACCTTTTTCATTTCTTTCAAGATCAATTTATTTTATAATGCATTCACTATTAATTTCACCGTAAACGTGGGGAAATATCTTACCGTTTTTATTGTTTTTTTCCCATCTTATTTCAGATTTTAAATAATAAGTGTTTATGCATAAAATTATTATCTTTTCCTCAATATCTTTTAAGTTACTGTTTGCAACATCTACTATCTGGTCAAACGTACAGCAATGAATGAAACCATTTTTTTAATAATAAACTCCCATACGTTTTGTTTATTGAGCTTTCTTCCCAAACTCTTTTTCTAATCATATGAAATATTAACATTTTATTTTATTTCCTTATTTTCTAATTTTTCCAATATATCCCTTACAAAATTAATGCCCTATAATATAAAAATTCACTTCATATTGAAATTATGGTCCGCCCGGAGGGATTCGAACCCCCGACCTTCAGAATCGGAATCTGCTGCGATATCCAACTTCGCTACGGACGGAAAATCAATTATCACTATTATAAAAGTAGTGATATTATATATTAAATATATGCATATTGCAAACTTATTAAAATACTTCACATTTGTCTTTAGTAACTTTGGCTTTTATCAGTTTTTGAGGGACAGGAGCTATCCTTTCTATATTTATACCACTTAGCAAAGTTTTCTCACTTTCTAAATATTTTAAACTGTCAGAGGAATATAGCGTTGCTATAATATCTCCCTTATTTATATAGTCTCCGGTTTTTTTACGAAAGTTTATTCCTGCTAAGTTATCTATAATATCATCCTTTTTTTCTCTTCCAGCGCCTAATTTCATGGAGGCTATACCACATTTTTCGGTGTCCATATTAAATATATACCCACTCTTTTTGGAAATAACATCATGTGAATATACATTTTTCATAACTTTTTCCGGAGAATATACTAAAGATATGTCTCCCCCTTGACTAAATACCATATCCTCAAATTTTTTAAGAGCAAGACCACTATCCAAAGCTTCTCTGGCCATTTCTTCGCAAACATGCAAATCCCATTTATTAGATAAATACAGCATATTTGACGCTAAGCATAAACAAATTTGTCTAAGATCTTCAGGACCTCCACCCTTTAACACATCAACTGTTTCTATAACCTCAATAAAATTTCCTACCATATTTCCAAGAGGTCTATCCATATTGGTAATTAAAGCAGTGGTTTCTTTACCCACACTCTCCCCAATATTTACCATAGTTTCAGCAAGTTCTTTACACTTTTCAAAATCTTTAATAAATGCTCCGCTTCCTGTTTTCACATCTAGTAGTATACGATCCGCACCGGCAGCTATCTTTTTACTCATAATACTTGACGCTATAAGAGGTATACTTTCAACAGTTGCGGTCACATCCCTTAAGGCATACAACTTTTTATCTGCAGGAACAAGATTTCCCGTCTGACTTACAATGCTTATCCCTACATTCTTTACAGCATTAATAAATTCGTTTCTTGATAAAGACGTCCTAAATCCAGGTATTGACTCTAATTTATCTATTGTTCCTCCAGTATAGCCAAGCCCTCTTCCGGACATCTTTGCTACATTGACCCCACATGCTGCAACAATCGGCAAAACTATTAACGTAGTTTTATCTCCCACTCCGCCTGTACTATGCTTATCTACTTTTACCCCAGATATAGAAGATAAATCTATAGTATCTCCTGAACTTGCCATATATTTAGTAAGATTCGTAACTTCATTTTTTGTCATGGAATTAAAATATATAGCCATAAGCAAAGCAGATATCTGATAATCTTCTATTTCTCCATTTACGTATCCATTTACGAAATATTCTATCTCTTTTTCACTTAATTCTTGAAAGTCTCTTTTTTTGGCTATTATATCGTATATACGCAAAATATTTTCCTCCGTCTATCTATTTGAAACTAATTTTATTATTCTACTCGTCCCTAATCTTGATGCTCCGGCATTAATAAAATCCTCGGCGTCTTTAAGAGTCTTTATTCCTCCGGCTGCTTTTATCTTTACATGTTTGTCCATATATTTTTTAAATAAAAGTATATCGTCAAGTTTTGCTCCGAAAGTTGAAAAACCCGTGGACGTTTTTATAAAATCTGCTCCTGACTGCGAAACAACTTTGCATAAATTTATTTTTTCATCTTCTGTCAATAAACAAGTCTCAACTATAACTTTGAGTATTTTCTCTTCACAAACTTCTTTTATAAGTTTAATCTCTTTTTCTATTTGAGAATATTTCCCTTCTTTCACCCATCCTAGATTTATAACCATATCAATTTCATCGGCACCATTATTTAAAGCATTTTGCGTTTCAAATTGCTTAGTAGCAGTGGTATTATATCCATTTGGAAACCCAATTACGGTACAAATTTTAACATTACCTCTCATGCTATTTCCAATCTTTAAAACACGACCTACAAAAGATGGCGGTATACACACAGACGCAACCTTATACTTAACTGCTTCATCTAATAAATTACAAATATCTTCAAATGTAGCTGTTGGTGAAAGTAAAGTATGGTCCACTTTACTTAGTATATCATCTAAATTCATAACTTCCTCCTATGATTTGTTAAATTGCAATCTTACCTTGATCCTTTTTGATAAGGTTTCCCCGACGCTTTCGGTGCAGACGAATTTCCCACAAATAAAACTAATACAACTATAGTCAGTATATACGGAAGCATTGCAAGAATATCAGAAGGTATTATAAAGTTTCCTCCTCCAAGTACTACTACCAAAGCCTGAGCAAAACCAAAAAGTAAACATGCTAAATATGCTCCACTACATCTCCATTTTCCAAATATTACTGCTGCTAGTGCAATAAATCCTTGTCCGCTAATTGCGGTTGGAGTAAACTGAGATATAATGGCCAGTGTTACAGATGCTCCACCAAATCCTGCAAGTATTCCGGAAAGTATTACACACGCATAACGTGATCTATAAACTGAGACTCCTAATGAATCCACTGCTGCCGGATGTTCTCCAAGAGCCCTTATCCTTAATCCCCACTTTGTCCTTCTCATTATAAACCACGCAGTTATAACAACTATCAATGCCAATAAAACAGTAATATCAACATTAAAATTTATGCTCCCCATATTTATAAGTTTTGGAAGTTTTTTTGGTACGGGTAAAGTAGTTGTTGCACCATGAAATAAAAGTCTTGACAAAAATAACGATAATCCTGGTCCGATAAGATTTATAGCTATTCCGGAAACGGTTTGATCTGCCATAAAAGTTATTGATGCTACAGCATGAAGTAGTGCCAAAAGTCCTCCTGCAAGTCCCCCGCAAAAAAATCCAAGCCACGGACTACCTGTATAATATCCTACGGCTACTCCCGTAAACGCCCCTATACTCATCATACCTTCAAGTCCTATATTTACTATCCCAGATCTTTCACATATTACTCCTCCTATTGCTGCAAACGCAAGAGGAGTTGAATACATTAGCGTTATTGCAAGAGTCATAAATATACTGTTAAACATCTTTGTTCCTCCTCCTAGAAATCATATCGACTAAAGTGGGCATAAACTGCGTAAGCGCTACAAAAAATACTATTACGCCTATCATTATATTAACTATTTCTGAAGGTGCTCCCGTTTTAAACTGTAAAGACTGACCGGCATAGATAAGTCCACTAAAAAGAAGTCCTGCAAATATACAACCGAAAGGAGTGCCTCCAGCTATCAGCGCTACTGACATTCCATTAAATCCATTATTTTCAAATATTGCTAAAACATGTATATTATGAGACCCAGTACCAGTTACGGTTAAAGCTCCTGCAAGTCCTGAAAGCGCTCCGGCTATAAGCATTGAATAAACTATATTTCTCTCTACGCACATTCCATTGTTACGCGCTGCATCCACGTTGATCCCGCTTACTCTAAATTCATATCCTTTTACTGTTTTATAAAGTACCAACCACACTACAAACGCCATTATTACAGCTATTATAAAGTTAAGGTTAAAATCAGTTTTTAAAACTACATCATTTAAAAATTGATTGTTCTTTAAATATTCTCTTCCTTCTTTTGAAAACTTCCAGTTATAAAATAAATTTGTAAATCCCGAATCTCTTATTGAAAATGTACCGTCACTTTCCGGCCTATGAAATCTCTCGGAATTCGATACGTAATTGCACAAATAAAGGGTTATCCAATTAAACATTATACTCGTTATTACTTCATTAATTCCAAACTTAGCCTTTAAAAAACCTACTACTGCGCCAAGTAGTGCTCCTGCCAAAACTCCTCCCAGAACTATTACTGGTACCTGTATTAGTGGAGGTAAATCAAGCATTATACCAAGTATTGTTGTAACTATTGTTGAAGCTATATACTGTCCTTCAGCTCCTATATTAAACAGTCCCGACTTGAATGCAAAAAATACGCTAAGACCCGTAAGTATTATCGGGGAACTCTTTATTATTACGTTCATTATAAACTTAGGTCTTGAAAATATAGCGTTAAACATTACTGCCAAACACTGACCCGGTTTATACCCTACAGCAAGTAAAATAACCGAAGCCACCATAAATCCCAAAACTACCGCTACCGACGTTGAAACCAAAGGATTTTTAAGTATATTATCCAATTTTTTCATTATTTTTTCCTCCAGCCATTAATAAACCTATCTTATTTTCATCTGCAGTCTCATTTGGAAATGTCCCTACAATTTCTCCATTATATATTACGGATATTGTATCCGCTACGTCTAATATCTCATCTAACTCTAAAGATATTAACAAGATAGCCTTACCTTTATCTCTAAGATCTATGAGAGTCTTTCTTACATATTCTATTGCTCCTACGTCAAGTCCTCTTGTCGGCTGAACTGCTATTAAAAGATTAGGATTATTCGATATTTCTCTTGCTATTACAAGTTTTTGCTGGTTTCCCCCAGATAAACTTGACATCCTCATATTCTTACAATTTTTTGGTCTAACGTCATATTTTTCAATTAATTCATCAGTGAATTTGTCTCTTACCGAATCATTTAAAAGTCCATTTTTTGAAAAAGGTTTTTGTCTGCATTTGTTAAGTATCATATTTTCTGAAACGGTAAAATCTAATATACATCCATATTTATGTCTATCATCATGTATTATTGATATGCCGCTATTTAATACGTTTAAATTACTGGTATTTTGTATTTCTTTCCCATTTATCTTTATCTTTCCCGACTCTACGTTTCTAATACCTATTATTGATTCTATGAGTTCTTTTTGTCCGTTTCCTTCCACTCCTGCTATACCGAAAATTTCTCCTTGGCGAATCTTAAAAGAAAGATTTTTAACTGTCTGGACTCCCCTAATTGACCTTACGCTTATATCACTTACTTCAAATACGTATTTTCCAAACTCAGACGGCGTTCTTTCAACAGATAATCTTACTTTCCTTCCTACCATTTTCTCAGCTAAACTTTGTTCCGTTTCGTCATTTACTTCAACCTTATCGATAAACTTTCCTTTTCTTATAATAGTACATTCATCAGAGGATCTTATTATCTCTTTTAATTTATGAGTTATTATTATTACCGTTTTTCCATTTTTTACAAGGTCTCTCATTATATCTATTAAATCATCTATTTCCATAGGAGTTAGTACCGCGGTAGGTTCATCCAGTATTAATATATCAACTCCTCTATAAAGAGCCTTGAGTATCTCCACTCTTTGCTGCATTCCCACGGAAATGTTTCTTATCCTAGAACTTAAATCTACTTTCAAATTATACTCTTTGATTATTTCGATAACTCTTTTTTTCTCTTTCTTCATATCTATAACGCCAAATTTATTTGCGTTTTCGCTTCCTAATATAATATTTTGAAGAACTGTAAATTTATCTACAAGCATAAAATGCTGATGTACCATTCCTATACCGTTTTTAATTGCTAAATGAGGGTTTTTTATATCTGCCACTTCACCGTTTAAATATATTTCCCCTTCATCTGCCGTATATAGACCGTACAATATATTCATAAGCGTACTTTTTCCTGCACCATTTTCACCGAGTATTGCATGGATAGTACCTTTTTTTATGTCTAGATTTACATCGTCAAGGACCTTGAAATCACCAAACGACTTCATAATTCCTCTCATCTGCACAGCGTAATCCTTACTGATTTCCAACTAAATACCTCCTAACAAATTTATACTATCTTTTCTGATACTGATTAAAAGTTTCCAAATCATAAGGTACAAATATTTTACCGCTTATTATTTCTTCTTGAATTTTTATAGCTTCGTCATATATTTTTTTATCAAGGTTTGGATTTTCATCCGGCAGACCGACACACCCTTCTTTTAATCCGTATGAAAAGGTTTTTCCGCCTATATTTTTACCGTTTAAAAGGTCTGTAGACACAATATCTACCGCCTTACCAACATTCTTTATTGCAGAAGTTAAAACATTTTTTGGAGCTAAATATAATTGGTCCATATCTACGCCTATGGCAAAATTATTTGTCTCTTTTGCCCCCTCAATAACCCCCACGCCTACACCTCCGGCAGCATGAAAAACTATATCGCATCCATCTGAAAACATCTTAAGTGCTATGGCTTTTCCTTTTGCAGAATCACTAAAACTTTCAGCATACTGTACTTTAGTATCTATATTTACTCCACGCCTTTTAGCAGCATAATCTACCCCTGCTCTATATCCGTATTCAAACTGACTTATAACTTGTCCGGCAATTCCCCCGACAAACCCTACGGCATTTGTCTTTGTTGTCATACCGGCTATATATCCTACCATAAATGACGATTCTTCCGCCCTAAATACGAGTCCTGAAACATTATCAGGGGTACTGTCTCCATACGAAAAATCCACTATGGCATAATTAAGTTCCGGATTTATCTCTGAAGACTTAAGTATCGTATCTGCTAAACCAAATCCTATTCCAAATATTAAGTCTACATTCTCATCCCCGAGTTTATCTATATTAGTATAGTAGTCAGACGACTGAACAGATTCTACATATCTTGCTTTAGAGCCTGTCCTACTTGCAAACTCTTTCATTCCTTCCCAAGATGAAGTATTAAAAGATCTATCGTTAATTCCTCCTGTATCTGTTACCATAGCCACAGAAAATCTATCTTTGTCATCATCCAGTCCAGTTTTGATACTTATACCAGAAAAAGACATCCAAATAATAATCGCAAAAAATAAAATTACTAAAATAAAATATGTCCACACAGACGAAATGGATCTTTTCATAATTTCCTCCAAAAGTAATTACAATATACTTCCTATTTATATCAAACTAAATTGTCTCTAAAGCTATAGTCATCATGTCCTTAAAACCACATTGTCTCTCATCTGACGAAAGCGATGTGCCCTTTAATGGGCAGTCTGAAATGGTTAATATACAAAGTGCCTTTTTTCCACACCTAGCTGCATTCATGTAAAGTCCGGCCGACTCCATTTCTACGGCTAAAACTCCCATCTTCTTCCACTTTAAAAGATATTCATTATCATCATCATAAAATGTGTCAGACGATAATATATTTCCGACTTTTACGCTAATCTTTAAATTGTCTGCTGTACTTTTTGCTCTTTCTACTAAACCATAGTCAGCAATAGGAGCGAAAGTTCCGATGAGATTATACTGAGACATATAATTGGAATTAGTACATGCACCCATTCCTATTACTACATCCTTTAAGTCTACATCGTCACTTATCGCCCCTGCACTACCTATCCTTATAATATTTTCTACACCATAGAAATTATATAATTCATAACTATAAATACCAATCGAAGGGATTCCCATACCGCTTCCCATAACAGATACTTCTTTTCCTTTATACTTTCCTGTAAATCCCAACATATTTCTTACAGTATTAAAACATTTAACATCATCTAAAAAATTTTCAGCTATATATTTTGCCCTAAGTGGGTCTCCTGGCATTAACACAGTCTTTGCTATCTCGTTTTCTTTCGCACTAATATGCGCAGTTGGTAAAACAGACATCTTTTCCTCCAATAATATTAATTGACATTAAATTTTATTATGTGAAAATTTTAACATTTTGTTAAACATATTGTCAACAAATTCCGACACCTTCTGTATACATGGTCCTCCAACAAATGCAGATATTAAAGTTATTTCCCTAACTTTTCCCCCCATTAAAAATCCAACTATTAAAGCCACCACATCAATGCTTACCTTCATAAATCCAAGTGATTTATTTAGTTTCTTACTAGATATTATCGCAAGTGCAGACCATGGATCTACTCCAATATTTACCGATATAAATATTCCAAGACCTATTATGGCAAGCGCTATTCCTAGAATTGAAATTAAAAATCTTGGAAAATAATTATCTGTAATACCCATAGTTTCGTATAAAATAATTCCAAGATTTATAGACGGACCTAGTGCTAAGGCATATATTACTGTCCCTACATTTATGTATTTTCTGTCTATTAGAATTACTATTACTGCTAAAATACAGTTT
>CAYQCM010000003.1:18391-35220 GCA_964416045.1 uncultured Eubacteriales bacterium
TTTATAATATTTGTAGAAAGGCCAAGATTAAGATTGGAAAAACTACTTACTCCATTAAAAAATACGGCTATAGCATCTGTTCCAAGCGATGCCTTAGTATTAAATGCGATAGATATTCCAAGAAGAACAATACTAAATATACATAGTAATAACTTTAAAACATACACTCCATTAATATAATTTTTTAAATATTCCCTCACTATCTTATAACCTCCTTTAAAAATGATTTTCCTTCCACTAATTTATTAATTCCAAAATATTCAAGTACAGTTGCGGCTATATCCGCAAAACTCTCTCTCGTTCCTAAATTTACACCTCTTTTAATCTTACTTCCATATATAACCATCGGCGTATATTCCCTGGAGTGATCAGTTGAAGATGTTGTTGGATCACATCCATGATCGGCAGTTATAATTAAAATGTCTTCTCTTCTCATTAAATCCATTATTTCTTTTATTTTTCCATCAAATTCCGAAAGAGCTCCCGCATATCCACAAACATCATTCCTATGTCCATAAACCATATCGAAATCAACTAAGTTTACAAAGCAAAGCCCTTCAAAATCTTGCTCTACTATTTTCTTAAGTTTAGTAAGTCCGTCAGAATTATTTCTGGTCTTTATCTTATGAGTAATTCCTTTGCCTGCGAAAATATCATTTATCTTTCCTACCGCTATTACATCCAATCCCTTTTTTTCTATTTGGTCTAGCATCGTTATCTTAGACGGTTTAAGAGAAAAATCTTTTCTATTAGGAGTTCTTTCAAAGTTTGGGTACTCCCCTATAAACGGTCTTGCAATTACCCTGCCTACAGCATAATCTCCTGTCAAAAATTCCCTGATTTTTTCACAATACTCATAAAGCTTATTAACCGGTATAATATTTTCATGCGCAGCAACTTGAAATACGCTGTCTGCTGAAGTATATACTATTATACTTCCGGTCTCTATACTTTGTTTTCCGTAATCCTTTAAAACCTCTGTTCCTGAATATGGCTTATTACATAGTACGTTCCTTGACGTAATTGCTTTAAACTGTTGTATAACTTCCTGTGGAAAACCGTCTGGGAAAGTTGGCATGGGATTTTCAGAAATAACACCTGCTATTTCCCAGTGTCCTGTTATTGTATCCTTTCCATTAGATTTCTCGGCCATTCTTGCAAAGCTTCCTAATGGATTTTCAGATTTTTCATAGTAATCTACTGAGTCTATATTAAAAAGCCCAAGATCTTTCATATTTGGCATATTAAATTCTTTTTGAGATGAACATGCTTTAAGCGTATTACTGCCAATATCCCCATATAAATCTGCGTCTGGAAGTTCTCCTATTCCTACACTGTCTAATACTATCAAAAATACTCTTTTCATATTAACTGCCTCCAAATAAAATTATATTTTGAGCTGCTCTCCCACTACATCTTCAACTCTCGGTTTTACCCCCGCAGCAGGAATATTTTTTACCCTATACTTTTTGATACTTGGTAACTTATCCTCTAGATACTTCTCAACCTTTATAACTCTATGTCCCTTTTTCAGTTTCATAACACATACGCCTTGCGAATCTTTTGACGTTTTTATATTTAACATATCGCTATTAAATATTAACATTTTTCCTGCAGAAGATGTTATTAAAAATTCTTTATCTTCCGTTAAATAAAAAATTCTTACTATTTTAGACCTTTCACTATAAGCTTTTACTAACTTTTTTCGATTAGTCAGAGTATGATAAGATTTCATATTAACTTTAGATACTTTGCCATCCTCATAGAAAAAAATCATAAATCCATTATAGTCGGAAGTTACGGCTAAATACAAAAAATTTTCTTGCTGATCAAAATTTAAATTTGCAGGAACATACTCTCCCATAACACTTGCCTTTGCATCCGGAAAATTATATCCTTTCGATTTATATACTTGCATTTTATCTGTAAAAAACAATAGGTCTGAAGTATTACTTCCGCTTTCCGCTTGATTAATCCGGTCATTTTCTTTTACCTTCTGTTCAGAATTCATCCTCAGTGACTGAGACGTTATTTTCTTAAAATATCCTTCCTTCGTAATGAAAAATGTTACGGGGTAATCTTCGATATTGTCATCTTGCTCATATTTAACTATTTCCTGAGGATAAATTAATTCGCTCTTTCTTTCTTGACCGTATTTTTTAGAAATAAATTTCAAATCAGTAATTATAATATCATAAACTTTTTCATCGCTTTTAAGTATTTCCGACAAATCTTCTATATCTTTTTTTAATAAATCTGATTCCGATATATGCTTTAAAATATATTCTTTATTAAGATTTCTAAGCTTTATCTCAGCTACATACTCAGCCTGCAGCTGATCTATACTAAACCCTTCCATAAGATTAGGTACTACCATTACTTCTTCTTTAGTATTTCTTACAATATTTACAGCTTTATCAATATCAAGAAGTATTTTTGAAAGTCCTAGAAAAAGGTGAAGCTTACTTTTCTTTTTATCCAGGTCAAACGCTGTCCTTCTTTTTATACAGTTGACTCTAAAATTAATCCAACTTTTAATTAATTCTTTTACTCCCAAAACTTTTGGTACTGCATCTATAAGTACATTAAAATTACATGAGAATACGTCTTCAAGAGACGTCATACGATATAACTTTGTCATTAACTTATCCGGGTCATATCCTCTTTTTAGATCTATAGTAATTTTTAGTCCATCTATACCCGTCTCGTCTCTGATGTCAGATATTTCTTTGATTTTACCAAGCTTAATAAGTTCTATGACTTTATCTATGATTAATTCGATACAAGTTGTAGGAGGAATATTTATAATGTCTATACAATTTGACTCTTTATCGTATACATATTTAGACCTTATCCTTATTCCGCCTCTGCCTGTATCGTATATGCTCTGCAGCTTATCTTTTTCATATATAATATATCCGCCTCCGGGAAAATCCGGAGCTATTAAAGTGCTTAAAATATCGTGGTTTTCATCTTTTATAAGTTTAATCGCAGTTTCACACACTTCAGACAAATTAAACGGACAAATCGAACTTGCCATCCCCACGGCTATACCCGTATTAGCATTTACAAGTATCGACGGAAAACTTACCGGCAGCAGTACAGGTTCTTTTAAGGTGCTGTCATAATTATCAACAAAATCTACACAGTCTTTATCAATATCCTTAAATATCTCTTCGCAAATATTATCAAGCTTTGCCTCCGTATATCTTGAAGCTGCACATACCATATCTCTTGAATAAAATTTTCCGAAATTGCCTTTTGAATCTACATATGGATGAAGAAGTGCTTCATATCCTCTGCTGAGTCGTACCATAGTATCATATATGGCGCTGTCTCCATGAGGATTTAATTTCATAGTCTGACCCACAATATTTGCCGATTTCGTCCTTGTTTTTCCAAGAAGTCCCATCTTATACATCGTATACAGCAGTTTCCTATGCGATGGTTTAAATCCGTCTATTTCGGGTATCGCCCTTGACATTATAACGCTCATAGCATAAGGCATATAATTTTTTTCTATAGTATTTACTATCTTCTGATCAACAACCTTACCTGCGTTATTTACAACTCCTTTACTAACTGATTTAGAAGTTTTATTTGAGTCTTTATTCTTCCGCGGCATCTTATACCTCCTCATAATATAATTTTCCTGTTATATATATGTTCTCTAGTTTATATCTAAATCGTCCATATAAAGATGTCCGTTTTCTATTATATATTCTTTTCTTCCCTGTAAGTCTTCACCTAAAAGTATATCAAATATTCTAGACGTCTTTTCAGCGTCGTCCGGAGTTACTTTTATAAGCCTTCTGGTTTCCGGATTCATAGTAGTAAAATTCATCATATCAGGCTCATTTTCCCCGAGACCTTTTGATCTTTGCAAAGTATACTTCTGATTTCCTATCCCTTTTATAAACTGGTCTTTTTCCTTTTCATCATAAGCAAAATATGTTTTAGTTTTAGTAGTTATCTCATAAAGAGGAGATTCGGCTATAAACACCTTTTCTTCTTTAATAAGATCGGGAGTAAGACGGTAAAGCATTGTAAGAATTAAAGTCCTTATTTGAAATCCGTCTACGTCAGCGTCAGTACAAATAATAACTTTATTCCATCTAAGTAAGTTTATATTAAACATCGGAACATCCTTACCAAATTTATTCCCTTTTACTTTTACTCCACATCCTAAAACCTTAATAAGATCCGTAATAATATCGCTTTTAAATATTTTATTATAATCTGCTTTCAAACAGTTTAATATCTTTCCACGTATAGGAATAATTGCCTGAAAGTTCGGGTCTCTTGCCTGTTTACAAGCCCCTAAAGCAGAATCACCCTCAACTATAAAAAGTTCCCTTATATTTAAATCTTTACTCCGGCAATCCACGAATTTCGCTACTCGATTTGTTACGTCTATATTGTTTGTAAGTTTTTTCTTTATATTAAGTCTCGTTTTTTCTGCATCTTCTCTGCTTCTTTTGTTAACTAAAACTTGAGCTACAATCTTTTCCGCTTCAAGAGGGTTTTCTATCAAAAATACTTCCAAATTATGTTTGAGCATGTCACAAATTGCATTTTGAATACCTTTGTTCGTAATTGCTTTTTTAGTTTGATTTTCATAGGAAGTAACATTTGAAAATGACGATATTACTATTATCAGGCAATCTTCAATATCGGAAAAACTTATTTTACTTTCACTTTTATTATATTTCCCAAGCTGTTTTATATAATTGTCTATCTGAAACACAAAAGCGCTTTTTACAGCCTTTTCGGGGGCCCCGCCGTACTCTAGGAAACTTGAATTATGATAATACTCGGAAACATGATTCTTGTTTGAAAATGTTAGCGCTACTTCTATTTTTGCTTTATACTCTGGTTTATCATCTCTATCCCGAACATTTTTCTGTATACTCCAGTTTTGTATTGGAATTAAATTATCATTGCCACAAAGCTCCTGAATATAATCCGATATACCATTTTTGTACAAAAATTCTGTTTCTTCAAACTTATCTCCAACTTGATTCCTAAAGACAATCTTTATCCCCGGATTTACGATGGCTTGACGTTTTAATACGTCCAAAAAATATTCCTTTGGAACGTCTATATCAGTAAAGACATCCCTATCAGGTCGCCATTTTATTTTCGTACCTGTATCTTTTTTTGCATACTCCTCTTTTTTCAGTCCGCCAATATTTTCCCCTTTTTCAAATCTCAACTTATATTGATACCCATCACGTTTTATATCCACTACCATATATTCAGATGAATACTGCGTAGAACAAAGTCCCAATCCATTAAGTCCCAATGAATATTCATATACTTGCAAACTATCGTTATTATACTTCCCTCCGGCATACATCTCACAAAAAACCAATTCCCAATTGAACTTGTTTTCACGCGCATTAAAATCGACAGGTATTCCCCTGCCAAAATCTTCAACTTCAATTGATAAATCTTCATATCTAGTAATATTTATTGTTTTTCCGTATCCTTCGCGAGATTCGTCCAAAGAATTTGATAGAACCTCGAAAATAGAGTGCTCACATCCTTCAACTCCATCAGAACCAAATATTACTGATGGACGTTTTCTTACTCTGTCGGCACCCTTTAGCGAAGATATACTCTCGTTATTGTATGAATTTTTTACCACTGATTTAAAACATCCTTTTAAAATAACTATATATAATAAAGACCATTTTCTAGCTAAATAATATAAAATATCTTTAAAAAAGTCAATTTAATATCCTAACTAATTTAATACTTAAAGAATAACTTATGTGTCAATTAATTTGCCTAATTAATATATTATATTATAACAAAATATAGGTAGGTGTAATTAATGAAAAAACTTATTAAAAAATATATTTCTCTAATATTAATCCTTGTTTCTAGTTTTATGATTTTTCCGGTAAGTGCAATGAAAACTGCTAAAACACAAGTTGTAATCCCATCATATGATCAGCTTATAACCCCAGATGACCAACGTTTACCTCGTCCTTCCTCCCTCTCGTCTATTCCTAGGCAATCTAATATAACACAAAATAATCCCATAATTGAAAGACGCTACGGTACCCAGCGAAACAGACTAATAAAAGAATGCTTACGCGAAATCATGATAGCAATAAAATCATTATTCCAAAAAAAATCTGATATTGATATATCTATAACAGAGTAATTAAATAGCCATGTACTAGTATATTTTTTCTTTTTTGTAATTTTTTATAAAAATACTTGACTATATGTATATATATATATAATGTTACTGAAAACATTTTTATAAAAAAGGAGAGATGTTTATGGCTAAAATTTTATCTGCAGATGTACATTGCGAAAAACATGTTGCACCTCAGGCTTCCCTAGCCGCAGCAACATACTACAAAATCAAAGAGCTAAAAAAAGAAATAAATAAATTGAAATTAGATCTGGCAAAATATTCTAATGGTATTACTGCCAATATAGAAAAAATGATTATATATCCAAGCTCTGCCAAAGAAGTACCAAATCCTTTACGGACGAGTGGAATTTCACTTAAAAATTCAACATTTAAAAGAGATTCTTGTTCAAGCTTTATGAAACACCTAGCAGCTGGAGATTTGGTCAAAACGGTTGAAACTCAAGACAATGATTAGATAATATAAAAAATTCTCCTAAAAAATTAGGAGAATTTTTTACTTATGTGACATATTAATTTTAATTACTATAAATCCAATAATTATATTTAGATAATAAGTTATAAATCTACATACTATCATTGCAGGAGTAACTACTGATACATCAAAAAAAGTACAAAAAAGAATTAAAAACATTCCTTCAGTTGTACCTGCAGCTCCCGGGAGAGGAGTATATGACGAAATCATATTTACAAAGGACTGTGTTGCTATCATATCGATTACGGGATAGCCCTCATTATTAAATGATTTATATACAAAAAAGGGTACTAAAAATAAAAAAGTAAGTTGTAAAAAAGTAAAAAAGTAAAGTTTTATACTTAATTTTATATTTCCTCTCATTGATTTATTATTTTCTAGAAAAAAATTAAGTTCATTTTTTATTTTCTTAATGTATTTATCTGCATTTTTAATAATTTTTATTTTAGATAGTAGTGTTATAAAGAATTCTATTATTTTAGTTGTAAAAGATTTATTGATGTAAAATAAAAGCAATAGTACTACTGTAAAACACTGGGAGAAAAAACCTATTAAGGTCAAAATGATAAAATTATCTACTCTGGACATAAACATATGCGTTTTTAAAAGTATAACCGTAAGAGAATATATCGCCATCGTAGATTGATATATTAAAAATTTTCTAACCAAAATAGATATTGCTTTGCCCGCCTCTACCCTTTGGCGAGTAAGCTCTACTATCTGCATTGGCTGACCCGCTATTCCGAGAGGAGTTATTGCACTGAAAAACTGACCTGTCATAGTAGTCTTAAATGATAAAAACTTGCTGTAGTTTTTCTTGAGCATGTCTGACATTATTCCATTTATAGTCATACTATCAAAAATCCAACACATAATCATGGATAACAGCGCCGCTATTACCCAAAAGTAATTTAAACTGGGCATTGCATTAATAAGTATTAACAAATTATTTTCATGTACACAAAAATATACTAAAACACCTATGGTAACTACAAATAATAATATATTAATCGTCTTTT
Organism: uncultured Eubacteriales bacterium; assembly: GCA_964416045.1. Taxonomy (GTDB): domain Bacteria; phylum Bacillota; class Clostridia; order Oscillospirales; family Acutalibacteraceae; genus CAQBRY01. The sequence goes on from CAYQCM010000003.1 coordinate 26,058, forward strand.
TTATCTTTTCCTTATTCATATAAACTATTACCCACTTAAAAACTACTTTACTTTTGGTGATATTCCACTTTTCTTTTTGACTTTTATTTTATGTTTTTTCCGAGGCTGCTCTACCGGACAAATTAAATACGGAATATGTACGTTCTCAAGAGGTACATATTTGTCGCTTATAAAATGGTCTATTGACTTACTCGCAGCTGATATATTTTCTATAAATCCATCAAAGTTTGAAGCTTTAGCATGCATTTGTAAAATATAGTGATAACATATTATTTTTGCTTTTTGAGAATAAATCCAAATGTGATTTTTGTATTTTTTATATGACTTTTTATTTTCTAAAAAATTTCTAATTGTGCCTAGTGAACTTATAAAATCATTAATTTTTTTATAATCTATACTTCCCAATATACTAGATTCTCTACTCGTATAGTTATAAAGCGCTCTACCTAAAAGGACAACTTTTTCTGCATAATAAAATAATCTGGGAGAAGTAGCTATATCCTCAAAATACATATCATAAAATCTTACTCCCTTATCTATAAACAAAGAACGTTTATAAAGCTTGTTCCAAGCAAAATGATGTACGCTTATATCAAGTATCAATTTTTTTAGAGCCTTTGACCCCGTATAAATTCCCGGTAAAGAAGTCAGCGGCATATAAACCTTAAGTTCGTTTTCGGGGTAATAAAAATTGAAATTGCAGCATACAATGTCCGCGTCATGCCGAATAGCATTCTCATAAAGAACCTCTAAAAAATTTTCTTCAATATAGTCATCACTATCCATAAATGCAATATAATTTCCCCTACTTATACTAATACCTTTATTTCTTGCTTCTGAAAGTCCTCTATTCTCTTGATCTATGATAATAAAATTTTTGTTTCTATCAGCAAATTCTTTGATTATTTCAATGCTGTTGTCTGTAGAGCCATCATTTATTACTATAACTTCCAAGTCTTTAAATGTTTGATTTTCTACCGATTCTAACGCCTTTTTTAAATATTTTTCTACGTTATAAACCGGTATGATCAAACTTATTTCAGGCGTTTTATCAGTTAATTTCATGTCTATCACTTCTTTCCTATTAGATCTTTTTACACTAAAGAATAAAGTTATTAAGTTACATTTGATTCATTATCAAATTTATTCCCTATAGAGTAAAATATATTTTTTAATGCAGATTTAAATTCATAAAAAATCTTCTGTTTATTTTTTTTATCCCTCTTTATAAAAAGTAGCATTGGTATACTTGACAAAATAATTCTCATACCTAAAATTGTGTGACTTTTTCTATACTTATTATATTCACCCTTTGAATCTAAAAAAATTCTTATATACTTGAATGCTCCTATATAGTCTTTATATTTTTTCAAAGTAGTACTGCTTTCAAAGCTATCATCTCTTCTAGTATAAAAGTAAAGGCAAGAGGACACTACTGAAATATTTTTAGAAAAATAAACCGCCATTAAACATACATATACATCTTCATAGCACTTCCCTTTGGGAAACTTTATATTATTGTCTATAAATAAAGATCTTTTCCATAACTTATTCCATAAAAAGAAATGTACTCTTACATCTTTTATCAGGCTATAAAGAATTTTCTCAGAACTATAGATTCCAGAAGATAAATGCATAATATCTTTAATATAAAAATTTTTTTCAGGCCAATATAAATAATAATTACAACAAACTATATCTGTGTTGGTCTTATTTATATTATTATATAAAACTTCTAAAAAATTTGGCAATACAAAATCATCACTATCTATAAAAGCTAAATACTTTCCTCTTGATTTTTCTACGGCAATATTTCTTGCTTCAGCTACTCCGCTTTTTTCAATACTAAATAATTTGAAATTACTATGTCTATCTTCATATTCTTTCATTATATATAAAGATCTATCTTCAGAGCCATCATCAACCATAATTACTTCAAAATTATTAAAAGTCTGATGCGCCACCGAGTCAACACACTTCCTTAAATATCTTTCACTATTATGTACTGGTATAATCACACTAATATCAGGAAATTTATTTTGATCATTCATGTTATTATAGCCACCTTAAAATAATTTTCAATCTTTTTCATCTTTTCTGCTATATATACCAGAAAATGGCGCTGAAATAAGTATAGTTAAAAAGTATGTCATTACCCTCCATAAAAGTACGGCTGATTTAATAGTACTCTCAGTGAAAAACATACTAAAGAAAGCAAAAAAACTTCCTTCCGCCGCACCTGACCCTCCAGGAAGAGGAACAAATGCAGATGCCATTGTTACAAACGATTGAGCTGCTATCATATCAGACATCTTGGCCCCGTAAAGATTAAATGAACGATATATAAAATACGGTACTACAAACATACACGTAAGCTGAAAAACAGTTAAAGCATAAACGTCCAAAACTAACTTTCTATTTTTATAAAGATCTTTGTTATTAGAATGAAAATAATTTAACTGAGTCTCTACATTAGATATTTTTTCATCTACATTTTTTATTAGTTTAAACTTCTCAAGCCAAATAAATACCGTTCTTATAATCTTATAAGTAATTGACCTATTAAACGAAAATAAAAATAATAATATTATCACCAGAGACTGTGATATAAAACCAAACGAAGACAACCAATGTGCAACCGGAGAAACTTGCCCTAAAAACATTCTCTTTTTAAGGAGTATAGAAACAGCTCCATACACGGTTATAGAAGTTTGGTATACTAAAAATTTTTGTACCAAAGCAGATGTGGAATGTCCCGTATCTATACCTTGTTTTCTCATAGAATAAATTTGCATAGGCTGACCACCGGATGCGCCGGGCGTTATAGCACTAAAAAATTGGCCAACCATAGATGTTTTAAACGCATCTTTAAATAGATATTTTTTACCGGTTGAACATGTAAGCCTATATATAAGGTAAGCATCTATAATAATATTCAAAAAGTGAAAAAATAAAGCAATAGTTAACCATACCTTATTAAATTCCATAGCATTTTTTACCAAATCTAATAGACCATTTTCAGATATACAAAAATATACTAAAATTATTATAGATAGTAAAATTACAAATATATTAAAAATCATTTTTTTATTGACTTTTATCTTCATATATTTTCTCCATATTATTTACACTTTAAAATTATTTTTAAAAGGCAGTAAAATATATTTTATTTCCCATGTAATATGATAACTTTATTTACTTTAAAGTCAAGAATTTCATATATCTGCATAATTTAAATAAAAAAACATTGACATATATATATATATATATATAATATAATTAATTTATAAAATATATTAAGGAGGAATTTATATGATAAAATATGCAGAAGATGAACGAGGCTCCGCAGGATTTGCAATAATTGATAACGATGCCAAGAAAGTTGTATCATTCGTACACGATAATGGTAAAGTTGATGCATTCAAAGTGGCTTCAGCACAAGATATCGATTGGCATAAGTTGCCGCGGGATATGCGTGCGGGTGTTGCTACCCGTGATGTAGTTAAAGTTAAATTCATTAAAAAAAATAAATAATATATAATAAATAAAGTTTTCCCTTCTTGGATAAAATATTATCAAAGATATTTTAAACAAGGAGGGGTTTTTTATAAATTACGGCTTACGTCTTTTAAAAATATAATTTATAAAAAATATATGATACAAATTATAATATTAATAGTCCTAATAATCTTAAACGCCTTTTTCTCCCTATCAGAAATAGCAGTAATTACATTAAATGATAAAAAAATAAAAAAAATGGCAAATGATGGTCATATAAAAGCTATTAAAGTACTAAGTCTAATTGAAAACTACGGTGATTTTCTCGCAACCATTCAGGTTGGGGTTACTTTATCAGGCTTTCTAACCTCTGCTTCTGCGTCCAAAAGTTTCTCTGATCCAATATCCCAATCACTATCCTTTTTAAATATTCCATATGAGATATTAGATGGTATCTCTACTTTTATCGTCACAATTATTCTATCTTACTTTTCTTTAGTACTTGGTGAACTAGTACCTAAAAAGATTGCTATGCAATACTCTGAAACCGTTTCATTTAACGTTGTAAATATACTCATATTTACATCTAAAATATTTAGACCCTTTATAAAGCTTCTATCCTCATCTACAAATGTTATAATTAAGATTTTGGGAATCAGCCCTGATGCAAATGAAAAAATAGTAACGGAAGAAGAAATCCTAATGCTGGTGGATGCAGGAGAAGAAAAAGGTATTATTGAGCAAAAAGCTAAAAATATGATAGAAAATATATTTGATTTTGATAATATAGTCGCAGACGAAATTATGACTCACAGAACAGATATAGTTGCCGCAGAAAATACTATGTCAATAAAAGAAGTAATGCAAATTTCAATTAAAACCGGAAAATCCAGAATTCCTATATTTGAAGAAGATCTTGACAATATAATAGGAATTTTACATGTAAAAGATATTTTAAAATTCGTAGCGAAAGAAAATCTTAAAAATATTAGCATAAAAGATATTATTAGACCCGTAATGTTTATTCCAAACTCTAAACGCTGCGATGAAATATTCAATGACTTCACGTCTAATAAAACCCAAATAGCCATAGTCGTAGACGAATACGGAGGAACAGAAGGTCTAATCACTATGGAAGATTTAGTGGAATCAATACTCGGAAGCATTCAAGATGAATATGATCAGGAAAATGAAGAAATTCATCGAATAAATGATAATACATTTACCGTTGACGGAACAACCCCAATAGATGAAATAGAAGAAACATTTAAAATTAAAATTCCAAAAGGAAATTACGATACTATTGCAGGATTTATAACAAGTAAACTTGGAAAAATCCCAAAAAAGAATTCTAATGAATATATAAGCATAGAAAATATAAAGTTTACAGCTTACGAAGTAACAGATCGAAAAATATCAAAAGTACAAGTTTTAAGAAATTCCGAAAATGATAAAAACAAACAGTAAATACTGTCTTTTAAAACATTAATATTAATACTTTCATATAATATAATACTTCTATACCACGTGGAAATAAACTTATATGCGTCAGTATTATAATATTTTATCAAAAAAATTATTAATAATATTATTAAACATGAAATCATTTTCGTTATTGTGTAATTAATAGAAGTATCTTTTTTTGCTTTGTCCATAAATAATCACCTTTTCTTATTTCCCTTATTAATATTTATTTCTGTATGTTTACTACTTTAAGTATATTTAGTATAATAGTATTCAATTACATTAATATTAATTCTACTGCTAATAAAATTATAAGGAGAATCAAATGATGAAACTAATCGTTAATGACCCCAATAGAGCCGTTAGGGGGAAAAATAAAAAAAATAATAGCGCTGAAAAAAGGAAAAAAATAATAAGATTACTTGCTTTATCTGGAGCTATATTAATATTTGCAACATTTTTTATATCTTTATTTTTTTAACTCGAATGGTATTATATAATTACTTATCATTCTTATAAGGGGATGTACATAATGGGAATAGTTATATTTTTGTTTATACTCATATTATTGGTAGGAAGTATTATAGTATCAAACATTAAAATAGTTCCTCAAGCGCATGCATATGTAATAGAAAGATTGGGAGCATATTTTTGCACTTGGGGAACAGGACTTCATGTAAAAATACCATTTATCGACAGAATATCTAAAACAGTTTCTCTAAAAGAACAAGTAGTAGACTTTCCACCTCAGCCCGTTATTACAAAAGATAACGTAACTATGCAAATAGATACGGTTGTATATTTTCAAATTACAGACCCTAAACTTTATGCTTACGGCGTAGAAAGACCTATTTCCGCAATCGAGAACCTAAGCGCCACTACTCTTAGAAATATAATCGGAGATCTTGAACTTGACCATACTCTTACGTCAAGAGACGTAATTAATACTAAAATACGAGTAATCCTAGACGAGGCTACCGATGCCTGGGGAATTAAAGTTAATCGTGTGGAACTAAAAAATATACTTCCCCCTAAAGAAATTCAAGACGCTATGGAAAAACAGATGAAAGCCGAACGTGAAAGAAGAGCTAGAATTCTGGATGCAGAAGGTATGAAAAGAAGCGAAATACTTATAGCTGAAGGACATAAAGAATCAGCCATACTAAAAGCAGATGCTATTAAAGAAACTAAAATCAGGGAATCTGAAGGAGAAGCTCAAGCAATACTTTCTGTTCAAAGAGCCTACGCAGATAGCTTGAAAATGCTCAATGAAGCTAATCCAAACAATAAAGTAATTGCTCTTAAAAGTATAGAAGCGTTCGAAAAAGCCGCTGACGGTAAATCTACTAAAATAATTATTCCGTCAGAAATACAATCTCTTGCAGGTCTTGCTGCTACACTCAAAGAATCAATAACTGATTTAAGTTCAACTTCATCCGGAAAAGAAGAATGAGTATATGAAGATTTCAGCCGTTATTTGTGAATTTAACCCTTTCCATCTCGGTCACAAATATCTTATTGATAATATCAAAAAAAATGTTGCTACTCATGTTATAGGAATAATGAGTAGCAATTTTACTCAACGGGCAGAGCCGTCCATAATATCTAAAGCAGCAAGAACTCAAATCGCTCTTAAAGAAGGACTTGACCTTATAATTGAAATTCCAACTATATGGTCTATGGCTCCAGCAGAAAAATATGCATTTGCGGGAGTAACTATTGCCAATGCCTTGGGATGCATAGATAATCTCTGTTTTGCCAGTGAAATTGGAAATATACACCCTTTAAAAACTATATCCGATACTATTAATTCAGAACCATTTAATATACATATCCAAAAATATCTAAGTACCGGCATCACTTTTGCAAAAGCAAGGCAGCTTTCTATAAAGGAAATCTTAGGAGAAGAGTACTCATCTATTTTACTCCACCCAAACAACATATTATCCATAGAATATCTAAAGTCTTTATCGAAATTAAACTCTAAAATATCCCCATACACAATTAAACGAATAGGAGTAAACCACAATAGTATAGAAACATATAAAAATTTTGCTTCTGCCTCTTATATTAGGCATCTAATAAGAAATAACGATGAAAACTTTTATAAATATATTCCTAAATCATCCTACGAAATAATATCTGGGGAAATAAATCGCCTAAATGCACCTGCTGACGTTAATTTAATAGAAAGAGCTATATTATCCAATTTAAGAACCATGACTAAAGAAAATATATTAAATCTTTGCGATATTAGTGAAGGAATTGAAGGAAGAATATTTAAATACTCCAAAAATTCTTCTTCCTTAGATCAATTAATACAAAATATAAAAACAAAAAGATATACTATGGCTAGAATAAAAAGATTGGTAATGTATTCTTTTCTAGGAATTACCAAGTACTATTCTAAATTACCCATTACATATATCCGAGTACTGGGATTTAACTCAAAAGGATTAGAAATTTTAAAAAAAGCTAAAAAAACTTCGCTAATTCCAATAGTAACAAATTTCTCTGAGATTAAAAATTTAGATGATACTTCAAAAATAATATTTGAAAAGGAATGTTTATGCACAGATCTTTATAATATGACACTCCCGATTCCTGGAGTCTGTGGACAAGAGCAAAAATATAAATTAATAATTCAAAAAAACGGATGTGAAAGTTAATTGACATACGAACAAGTAATTTACGATATAAACTCTCATTTAAAGTTCGGAATAAAACCGGGTCTTGAACGAATTAAAAAATTGATGTCGTTAATCAGTAATCCACAAAACAGCCTCAATATTATACACGTAGCCGGTACAAACGGAAAAGGAAGCACATGCGAAATGTTAGCTTCTATATTTAAGTGTGCCGGATATAAAGTTGGACTATATACTTCCCCGTCAATAGTAGATTTTAGAGATCGTATTAAAATAAACGGTAAAATAATATCTAAAAAACAAGTTTTAAAAATATATGATGAAATGAAAATTTATATTGAAAAAATAGATCTCGAAGAATCTGGTCTTTCAGAATTTGAAATTATAACCTCTATGGCTTTAAAATATTTTAAAAATGAAAATTGTAATATAGTAATTCTGGAAACTGGACTTGGAGGACGTTTAGACGCTACCAATGTTATAAAAAATCCCTTGGTATCAATATTAACTTCTATTTCATTTGATCATACAAATATACTTGGGGATACTATTGAAAAAATAGCGTATGAAAAATGCGGTATAATTAAAAAGCATGTGCCGGTAATTACTAGTACTAATCAAAAAAAATCTGTACTTGAAATAATAAAAAATACCTGTATCCAAAAAAATACGAATCTTATTATTTCCGATAATTTAAAGTTTTCAAATATTAAGTTTGATATCATTAACGGTTCAGAGTTTTACTATGAAAATAAAAAATTAAGTACTCCCCTTATTGGCTACCATCAAATTGAAAATATTTCAAATGTCTTGTCATGCATAAACATTATTAGTAATAAATTTCCCGTAACTTTCGATGCGATAAAGAAAGGACTTAAAAATTTAAACATCAATTCAAGAATACAAGTAATTTGTAAAAAACCACTTATTATCCTCGACGGCTCACATAATTTAGGAAGCATTGAGGCTTTAAAAAATGTGATTGATAATTTATTTAAAAATAAAAAAATCATTGGAATCGTAGGTATGTTTAAAGATAAAGACGTAGAAAACTCCCTTAAGAAAATACTCCCTATGTTTGACAAGGTAATCACTATTCCACTTAAGAGTAATCGATCAATGGATATAAAGGATCTTACTGAAATATCCATAAAATATAATAAAAATACTGTTTCTAAACCAAACATCAAAGAGGCCATAAAATTTGCGTATTTTATATCTCAAAAAAATACTGATTTATATGTAATAATAATATTTGGATCTCTATCTATAGCAAATCAAATCTTAAAATAATATGTCTTTACATTTTTTCATTGTTTAAATATAATTATGTTATAATTTCTAATATAACTATATTAGTATGGGGGCGTAGCTCAGCTGGGAGAGCGTCTGAATGGCATTCAGAAGGTCGTCGGTTCGATCCCGATCGTCTCCACCAAACGTCCCTTATACAAACACACAGTTTCGTATAAAGGAATTTCAATTTTAGAGTCTTGTGAGTTGCATAAAATACAGAGTTTATCTTGAAAGAGATAAACTTTATTTATGAATGT
>CAYQCM010000004.1:0-5165 GCA_964416045.1 uncultured Eubacteriales bacterium
CGTCGACCTCTAGCGTGACAGGCTAGCGTTCTAACCAACTGAACTACCGGGCCATCCTGGTGGGAGTAACAGGACTCGAACCTGTGACCCCTTGCTTGTAAGGCAAGTGCTCTAACCAGCTGAGCTACACTCCCATTTATAAAACATTCTCTCGCAGCTTTTACATCGCTTTTGTATTTTATAATTTATAAAAGAAAATGTCAATACCTTTTTTCAAAATGTTTTATAAATGGTTTAAGTTTTATGTCACACTCGGTTTTTATCTACAACCATGAGCTTAATAAATTATAATGTCTTATTTCCAAATTTATTCCTTATATCCCATTTTTTCTCTGAATTTTTTTTGTCTTACATCTGTCCCTGCAAACTCCAGTAACATATTATTACCCATTATCCTCGATACCATCCTTTCTGTATAGCTGTTTTCAAGCTGTTTAAGAGAAAGATTCGTACTTATTATAGTAGGTTTATTTATCATGATTCTAGAATTAATAATATTATAAAGTATTGCATTTGAAAAAACAGTTGAAAACTCGATTCCCAAATCATCAAGTATAAGTAAATCACAATCTACAAAATGTTCTTCATTGATGATCTGATTATTTATCTTAAATCTACTCTTTTCAAGTTTTATCACAATATTGGGAGTTGACCCATAAATAACTCCAAATCCTTTTTTAATTATCTCATTGGCTATTGCTAAAGATAAATGAGTTTTTCCAAGTCCGGTAGCACCTATCATAAGCAAACTACATGAATTCTTATTAAACGTCTTTACGTAATTCTTGCAGCTTTCCAAAATTAAGGACATTATCTCTCTTGGAGAATATCTACTTCCATCAGTACAGTAATCTGAGTAATATTTCAATGAAAAATTTTCAAACGTAGACTCCGAAAGAGGAGAAAGTCTATTTAAGTCATTATAGCATTCTTTTTTTAGCATATCTCTCATACATTTACACATTACTCCGTTTACAAATCCTCTATCCTCACAAATGCTGCAATTATATTTTACTTCCAGATAATCCCTGGGTAGATTTGCATTTTTTAGTATCTCTTCTAATTCTTTTTTTAATATTTCATTGTTTAACTTAAGTTTATTTATATTTTCCTTTGCATTGCTTCCGGATACAATAATTTTAGCTATCTTCAAAGACGTAGAATTTATTTCATAGTATATAGATTTAAGTCTTGGAAAAAGTTTAAAGGCAAAATCCCTATTTCTAATCATCTGCTTTTCAGCTGCAGACCTTAAAAAAAACAGTTTGCTCTGGACTTTTTCATATATTTCTCTATTATATCCCATATTATTTTTCTCCTAATTTTTTATCCCCGAGTAAAATACTTTTACAGTAATTTTTATAATCCTCTATATTATAAGATACGCTTCTTCCGCTATCTGAGTATCCCATATTCCTGACTCCCTGATTACCGTTTTTTAACTGCTTCATATTATATATTTCTTCATTTTTCCAAGCTTTTATTATTCCGTCCATGTACTTTAAAATAAACTTCCCCTTAATTCTTATACATCTATCATACGCTTCTTTAATCATCTCATCACTATAGTTCCAGACATTAAACCACTTGTCCATTATTTTTAATTCACCGGACGAAAATTTATAATCATTGACCTGAGTTAATTTTTCAAACCTTTCTTTTACTATATTCATATTATCAAGAGACTTAATCTTTTCCTCCGCTTTTTCTATAGTATCGATTCCCTCTCTTGCCCATGAAACTCCTACTTTTTCTATGTACCTTACACTGTTTTTTCCAACTCTGGTTGCATACTGCAGTATCATTACAATAACATCTGCAGGTAACCCATCATTATCATAAAAAGAGACCAGTACAGGAATTATCCCCCTTGAAAATTTGTCCCCCAAAATTATCTCTGCTTCTTTAATGATAAAAGAAATATCTTCACAACCATCTATTCTGTCTGCTATATATTCTCCGTCTGTTTGGGAGATTTTCGGGATTTCCCTTATTTCTTTTTTTGGCTCTTTATTTTTTTCTTCCCTAAAATTTTCCTTTACTTCTTTCTCTATCTCTAAACTGCTACCCGATAAAATTCCTGATTCTATCCAATATTGCAAAGCGTCTTTTACGTCTGCCTTATGTATGAAAAGAGATTTTGATATACTCTCAACTGAAAAACTCTCGTCTGAATGTCTCAAAACCCACAAAAGTACCTTCAGCTGCGTACTTCCCACTAATTTTATATGCTTATCAACAACGGACTTCGGAATTACAAATATAGAATTCCACTGTCCCATATTTAATTTATAGTCCAAATATTATCTCCCCTTCTTAAGATAATATTATACCATAAAAAAATATAAAACTTAGAATTTACTTCTAAATTTTATATTCACAAATTTAATATTTATTCTCCGTAATAAGCCTTTTCGTATATTTCCTTTATCTCAGATATTAACGGATACCTTGGATTAGCAGTTGTACATTGATCTTCATGAGCTTTTTCAGAAAGTCCATCGAGCCTTTCAAAAAATTCTTTTTCATCTATACCACATTCCTTAATGCTTTTTGGAATACCAAGTTTTTGTGAAAGGTCTCTAATAGCTTCTATGAGATTTTTAACACTTTCCTGAATATCCTTACCTTTTCTTCCTATAAATTCGGCTATCTTTGCATACTTTTTATCCGCAATAAATTTTTCATATTTCGGAAATATAGTAAATTTAGTTGGTTTCAAGGAATTATACTCTACAACATAAGGAAGCAGTATTGCATTAGCCCTTCCGTGAGATATATGATATTCTCCACCTAGCTTATGAGCCATAGAATGATTAAGGCCTAAAAACGCATTCGTAAATGCCATACCTGCTATACAGGAAGCGTTGTGCATCTTCTCTCTTGCTTCTTCGTCTTTTTCACCATTTTCATATGCCCTTGGTAAATATTCAAATACCATTGATATAGCTTGAAGTGCTAACCCATCCGTATAATCACTCGCCATTACTGAAACATAAGCTTCTATTGCGTGAGTTAGTACGTCCATACCTGTATCTGCCGTAGGAACCTTTGGAAGGCTCATTACAAATTGAGGGTCTATTATTGCTACGTCTGGAGTTAAAGAGTAATCTGCCAGAGGGTATTTTATATTTCCAAAACTTTTTTCAGTTATAACTGAAAACGCCGTAACTTCAGAACCTGTGCCAGACGTCGTGGGGATAGCCACAAATTTTGCCTTCTTACCTAGTTTCGGGAATTTATATGCTCTTTTTCTAATATCCATAAACTTAAGTTTCATACCGTCAAACGTGGACTCCGGATGCTCATAGAAAAGCCACATACCTTTCGCCGCGTCAATTGCAGAACCTCCACCAAGCGCTATTATTACGTCAGGATTAAAATGATTCATCATTTCAAGTCCTCTTTTTATTGTATCTACGTCAGGGTCAGGCTCAACGTCAAAATATATTTCTGAGTGGCAAGGGTTGCATCTTTTTCTTAGATAATAAAGTATTTTGTCAACATTGCCAAGCTTAACCATCGTCTTATCGGTTACTATAAAAGCCCTGTTTATATTTTCCATCTTTTGAAGATACTGTATTGAATCCTTTTCAAAATATATCTTCGGAGGTATTTTAAACCACTGCATATTTACTCTCCTCTGAGCTATCCTTTTTTTATTTATAAGGTTTACGGACGATACGTTAGACGTTGTAGAATTTTTACCATAAGATCCGCATCCGAGAGTAAGAGACGGAATATTTGTATTATATATATCGCCTATTGCGCCTTGAGATGATGGAGAATTTGATATTATTCTTCCCACTTTCATTTGCTTTCCGTACTCATTTATTACTTCCTGATCGCTGCTGTGTATAACCGCTGAATGTCCTAGTCCTCCTGCCTCCAAAACTTTTTTGGCAATTTCAAAACCTTGCTCCACATCTCTTACTACGTAATATGCAAGTATAGGAGAAAGCTTTTCAAACGATAATGGATATTTATCCCCTACTCCATGAAGTCTTGCTATTAATATCTTTGTATCTTCCGGTACATCTATTCCAACCTGACTTGCAATCCAATATGCACTTTTACCTACAACTTTAGGATTTAAAGAAAGTTTTTCAGGATTTATAACGTACTCGGATAACTTTTGAGTCTCTTCTTCACTAAGAAAATAACAATTATTTTCTTTCATTATATGTTCAAAAGTTTTAGAAATATCTTTGTCTACTATTACAGACTGTTCGGATGCACATATCATTCCATTATCAAAAGTTTTAGAAATCATGAGGTCTGTACAGGCTCTTTCTAATTTGGCTGTCTTTTCAATATAGCAAGGCACATTCCCAGGGCCAACCCCTAAAGCCGGTTTACCTGTCGAGTAAGCTGACCTTACCATTGCAGCTCCTCCGGTTGCTAAAACTAAAGAAACTCCTGGGTGCATCATTAGAGATGATGTTGCCTCAATAGAAGGATATTCTATCCACTGTATACAATTTTCCGGTGCACCTGCTTTTATAGCTGCCTCTTTTAAAATTTCAGCTGCCTTTACAGAACATTTCTGGGCCGAAGGATGAAATCCAAATATAATAGGATTTCTAGTTTTAGCACATATCAGTGCTTTAAACATTGTGGTAGAAGTAGGATTAGTAACCGGAGTTACTCCCGCTACTACTCCAACCGGTTCAGCTACCTCCACATACCCTTCTAAATCATTTTCGTCAATTATTCCTACTGTTTTTTCATACTTAATTGAATGCCAAATATACTCTGTTGAAAACATATTTTTTATTATTTTATCTTCAACTAATCCCCTGCCTGTTTCTTCACATGCCAACTTTGCAAGTTCTACATGATGTTCAAGTCCTGCAAGAGCCATGGCATGAGTTATTCTATTTATTTCCTCCTGATCAAGTTTCATATATTCTTCTAAAGACTTCGCTGCCTTAGATACCAAATCATCGATCATTTCTTTTACATTTACATGGCCTTCGTCTTTTTTAATTGTTTTAGTTTTTGACACTAATTATTCCCCCCTATTTTTATAATTTTATTATATCAGTAAAAATCATTCTATATACGTTATAAACAATTATATTTATATTTATTTAGTAACTTTTTAATATAGAATATGATATTATTACTTGACATAATTATCATTATATGTTTAAATAAATAAT
>CAYQCM010000004.1:5265-30370 GCA_964416045.1 uncultured Eubacteriales bacterium
CTACCTGTGGATCTTAGATAATACCTTGTGCTTCTTATTAAGACTTTTAGTTTTAATAAGAAGTTTTTCTATTTCCGATATTACTAAAGAAGACATCGAAAATAAAATAACTAGTATCCACTGAAAAAATGTTAGAGAAGATGTTTTAAAAATACCGTTAAATTGAGGAATAGCTATAACTGATACTTGTAAAAACACGCAAAGTATAAAAGAATAAATTAAACTAGTATTACCAAAGATGCCTGTCTCAAAAATAGACTTTTCCGTTCTAACATTAAAAGCATGTATAAGTTGACTAATCCCCAGAGCTGCGAATCCCATGGTCCTTCCTATAACCGGATCCGGAGTAATATCAAAAAATACTCTTCCAATTGTATATACTAAAAGTGCGATTGCTCCTATAAAACAACCCTCTACTATTATGTTATACCACATTCCACCTGAAAACAAGCTTTTATTATTCTCTACGGGTTTTCTTTTCATTACGTCTTTATTCACAGGATCCATTCCAAGAGCTAATGCCGGAAATGAGTCTGTGACTAAATTTATCCATAAAAGCTGTATCGCAGCAAGTGGGGACGGTATTCTAAGCAAAAATGCAACCAAAACAACCAATACCTCACCAATATTAGTGGATAAAAGAAAATGAACGGTCTTTTTTATATTGTCGTACATCCCTCTTCCTTGTCTCACAGCTTCAACAATTGTTGCAAAATTATCATCTGTCATTATCATATCTGATGCAGACTTAGCAACGTCAGTACCTGACATCCCCATTGCGCATCCTATATCTGACGCTTTAAGAGCCGGCGCATCATTAACACCATCACCTGTCATGGCAACTACCGCACCCTTAGACTGATATGCTTTTACAATCCTAACTTTATGCTCAGGAGACACTCTTGCAAATACAGAATAAGAAAAAATGCTATTTTCTAAATCTTCCTGTTTTATCATATCAAGTTCTTCACCGGTTATAGCTCTTAAATTACCGTGAAGTATACCAAGTTCTTCTGCTATAGATTTAGCAGTTAATATATGATCTCCAGTTATCATTACGGGATGTATTCCCGCTCCTATACATTCCTTAACCGCTTGTTTAGCTTCCGGTCTTGGAGGGTCTATCATACCAACAAGGCCACAAAAGACCATACCGTTTTCAATATGTTGACTTTTAGGAAGCATTTCCAAATCTTTGTAAGCAATGGCTAGTACTCTTAACGCTCTTGAAGCCATTTCATTATTATATTTCTTAAGTTTTGATATTATATCACTGTTTATAGCTAAAACGTTTCCGCATTCATCCACATAATGAGTACAAAGTTTAAATAAAGTATCAGGGGCCCCTTTTGTTATAACCTTATAACCATTTTTACTTTTATGTATTGTAGTCATAAGCTTCCTTGAGGAATCAAAAGCTATTTCATCTATCCTTTTAAATTTACTTTCCAGCTCAAACTTGCTTTTACCGTTTTCCATTGCAGCTATAAACAAAGCTTTTTCCGTAGGGTCGCCTTTAACTGAGTTATCCGATAGACTTTTTCCGTTAACCTTTGAATTATTACAAAGCATACCGTAAGAAAGAACTATGTCGCCTAATTTAGATTTAAAACTCTCTTTTCCTTTTGCTCCCCTTATCTCTACAACAGTCATTTTGTTTTGGGTAAGTGTACCTGTTTTATCGGAGCATATTACATTTGCGCTGCCTAAAGTTTCAACAGAAGGAAGCCTTCTGACAATCGCATTTCTTGACGCCATCCTCCTTACTCCCGAAGCAAGTACTATAGTAACTACTGCCGATAATCCTTCCGGTATTGCTGCAACTGCTAAACTTACTGATATCATAAACATTTCAAGCGTATCCGTACTTTGCAAAAAACTAAGAGCAAATATTACTAAACAAATTACTATTGTACCTATGCCTAGTATCTTACTAGTATTTGATAGTTTTTCCTGAAGAGGTGTTTGAGAAGTTTCCTCACAGTTAATTAAACTTGCTATTTTTCCAACTTGAGTATTCATACCGGTTTCCACAACTACCGCAACCGCATGACCTGATATAATACTGCTGCTTGAAAAAAGCATATTCTTTTGGTCAGCTATATGTGCCTTACTTTTACAAATATAATTTTCATCTTTTTCTACAGCTGTAGATTCCCCGGTTAAAGAAGATTCTTCAACCTGTAAGTTAGAGCACTCTATTATTCTTGCATCAGCGCAAACTAAATCACCTGTATTTAAAAAAACAATATCCCCGGGAACTACATTTTCAGAAGAAATCTTTTGATATTTTCCTCCTCGTAGCACCCTTGTATACGGGGAAGAAAGTTTTTTAAGAGAATTTATTGCCTTCTCTGCTTTACTTTCCTGCATTATGCCTATAATAGAATTCACTACCACTATCGATAATATTATTATAGAATCAATATAATCAGATTCCCCATGAATAATAGATGTTATAAAAGATACTGCCGCTGCAAATAGTAAAGTTATAACCGTAAAATCAGAAAGCTGCTCTAAAAGCTTTTTAAACAAACTTTTAGACTTACAATCTAGTAATTTGTTTTTTCCGTATTTTATCTCCCTCTTTTTTACTGACATCAATGACAGTCCCTTTTTAGGGTCTACGTCCAATTTTTTTAGTACTTCACCTGAATTCATACTATGCCAATACATATAATCATCTCCAACCGACTTTTTATTTAAATATATATCTACTACTTCCCCGACATATTACTAACAATTAGACTAATTATATGTTAAAACATTTAAAAAATTTTCAGATAAAATAAAGGTACACTTAAAAAAGTGTACCTTTTTATATCTATATTTTAGCTATTTCCTTTTAAACTTACTCCACCAACCTTTAGTCTTACCAAGCTTATAAACTCCTGCTCCAGCGGCTGCAAGGCATCCTAAGGCAGCCATTCCTACTCCAACTTTCTTTCCGGTACTCATACCAGGTACAACGTCTTCTTCTGTATCACAATCAAATAATGTGTCCATAACTGGCAAGGGATCACAGACAACATCGTCAACACCGTCACCATCTCCACCGCCTATTTTTTCTAATTTATCTTCTGGCAGTTTAGCAATGTTTTGCATTAGATTTCCTAAATATAATCCTATCTCTTTTACTTCATCATCTGTTACGTCTTTTAAATTACCTTCTGTTGCAAAATAATCCTTTACTTTTAATGAATCATCCAATTTTAACAAGCCTTCTGAAAAATCCTTTTTAGCTAATAAATCTTCTATTTCTTTTCTCATAATTAACAACTCCCTTTTAATTAAAATATTTTCACTAACATTATACCTCCCTCGACATTAAAAGTCAACTATTTTTTAATTAATTTTTATATTATTTATATGCGAAATACCACATTTTCCTTTTTAAACATATTATTTGTTACATAAAACGCAGATAATATATAAATTATTAACCAAAATACCACTATCAAAACATGATATATGTTTACAGCATTTGCAAAAATTTCTTTTATTATACAAATTATATTTAAAACCGGTACGCAAAGGTGCCCTATTCCTATGCTCGACACATCAAGAGTATAAGTAAAATATGCAGGTATCAGGCAAATTATTGACATTGGTGTTAAATAAGTCTGCGCCTCCTTATAAGACCTCGAGTAAACCCCTATGGCAAGATTTACAGATGCAAAAAACATCGATGTAAATAAAGTTATAACTAAAAGAGACACCATCTCCAAAACAGACAAATGCACTTTTTGACTACCTGATGAAATCAACAAATATCCCCATAAACCTAAAACTGTGCATAATCCGCTTGTTACACCCATAGCAGTTGTGGCTAAAAGCTTTCCAACTATTATACTCGTTCGATTTGCTCCGGTGGATAATAAAGATTCAAGAGTACCTCTTTCTTTTTCTCCCGCACTTAAATCACTTGCAGTACTTGCAGATCCTATACAGCAATAAAGTATCATCATCATTGGGACTAACATATTAAAATAAAGCGAACTTGTATCAATACTTGGCATCTGCTCGTCTAAAGTATACGGCACTTCTATAGATACAAACTTATTAAGTCCTTCTTTATCTTTAAACTGACTTCCATAATCATTTACTATTGATCTATAAACGCTTTCATAATAACTAACTATTGGCATAGACATCATAGAATTAATAGAAGAATCATTATAGTCTATATTTAAACTGAAATTTTCACCTTTGAGTATCTTTGAATCAATATCTGAGTCAAGCGTTACGTAAGCCGCTATTTTACTCGATTTCGGATCATTTACATCTACTACCGTAATATTTTTTTGTGCGCTACAAAATGTATAAAAAGAATTATCCTTACTGCTCATAGCTATATTTACATTATCAGAAATTTGATTTTGACTGCTTTTCATAGAAAAATCTATTATAAAAAGTATTACTGGAACCCATAGAAACGGTAAAACAAGACCAAATATAAATGTTTTTTTATCCCTTATTATACACTTTAATTCTTTTAAAAATACTACCATCATTTGCTTAATCATTATCATCATCTCCACAAACAAGATCAAATAACATATCATTAATCTCTTTATCAGTATATTTCTTCCTATAGTCCTCCATAATAAATGATTTCATTATAACTCCTTTGTGTATAACTACTATCCTATCTGAAAAAGTTTTTATATTATCCATGGAGTGGCTTGAAAATATTACACTCTTATTTGTTTCCTTACAAAATTCCAAAAAATTAAATACTATTCTCGCAGCTTTAAAATCAAGTCCCGAATCAGGCTCATCGAATAATATTACCGCTGGATTATGTACTATAGACCTTGCAATTGCCACTTTCTGTTTCATACCTTTTGAAAAAGTTCCTACAAGTTTGTCCGCATAGTCTTTAAACTCAAACTGATCTATAAGCTCATTTATCCTTTCTTTACTCTTTTCACTATCCATTCCATTGAGCTTTGCAAAATATTCTAAATTTTCTCTTGCAGTCAATCTTTCATATAGTCCTACTTCACTTCCAAAAAGTATACCTATATTTTTTCTTACGTCTCTTGACTGGGTAATAAGATCGTAATTATTTACTAATACTGTACCTTCGTCAGGTTTGAGCATTGTACTTATTATTCTTAAAAGAGTAGATTTACCCGCACCGTTTTCTCCAAGAAGACCCACAATTTCTCCGTCATTAACATCAAAACTTACATCTTTCAGCGCTTGACATTTTTTAAAACTTTTATATATATTTAAAATTTTTATCATATTCTAACCCCCAACCTTAATATACAATTATTTATTGTCTCCTTATATTATAAAACATAGTTCCCTGTAAATAATATAAATTATTTTTTAAAAAAATTTTTTATTATATATAAATTATACTAACAAATCAAATTTATTTATGATTAACTAACTAAAGTATATAAATAATTAAACCAATACTGCATAAATATACCAAATTTTATTGAATTTTAAATATGTTCTTTACATTTTTAAACTTATTTTTCTATATCAAAACATTTGTTCTTTTCCCATATTATCTGGTTTCTCCATTTCCTTATTATTACAATTTAAATTGAAAATTGTTTTAATAATATGTAAATTAGATCTTGCAAAAATTAATTTATTGTATATAATAAATAATACGTTTGTAAGTTTTTTACGCACATACAATGATATTTTTGAAACGAGGTATTCACATATGTTAAGCAAATTTTTTCAAAGTATAGTTAATCAAATAGGTGGCTCTCTTGATAGAACTTTTGGAGTAATTGATGAATCATCAACCATCATTGCTTGCAATAGAAACGATAAAATCGGAGAGGTAACTAAAAATTTTAGTCATAACAATTTACTTAAATCCAGCATGTATACAACAGATGAGTATACATACAAATCCTTTGGAGTACATATTTACCCTGGATACATAGTTTTCGTATCGGGAAATGATGAAATTTCTAAAAATTATGCTAATTTAATATCTGTAGCAATGGAAAACGCTTTAAAACACCACAATGAAAAATACGATAAGTCAAACTTTATTAAAAATATTCTTCTTGATAACGTACTTCCCGGAGATATATATCTTAAATCGAGAGAATTAAAATTTAATTCAGATGTAAGTAGAGTATGCATGATTATAAAAATCAAATCCAAATCTGACGCCTCTGCATATGAGGTGGTTAAAGGATTATTCCCAGATAAAAACAAAGATTTCGTAATCAACATTAACGAAAATAATATTGCACTTGTAAAGGAAATTTCCAAAGAAACTACTACGAAAGATCTTGAAAAATTAGCTACTTCTATCGTAGATACACTCTCAGGAGAATACTATATAGACAGCGTTACCGGAATTGGTACACCTGTAAACGGCATTAAAGATCTTGCCAAATCATTTAAAGAATCACAAGTTGCCATAGAAGTGGGCAAAGTATTTGATACCGCTAAAAGCGTAATAAGTTATACAAACTTAGGTATTGCAAGACTGGTATATCAGCTTCCAACAACCCTCTGTGAAGCTTTCTTAAAAGAAGTGTTTAAGCGTGGGTCAATAGAGTCTATGGACCAGGAAACCTTATTTACTATTCAAAAATTCTTTGAAAACAGTTTAAATGTGTCTGAAACTTCCAGAAAGCTTTTCGTACATAGAAACACTCTCGTATACAGACTTGAAAAAATTAAAAAAATTACCGGTCTTGACCTCAGAGAATTTGAAGATGCCATCGTATTTAAAGTCGCTTTAATGGTAAAAAAATATCTAGTGTCAAATCCTATTAAATATTAATCTTTTTATCCCCTTGCACCCCTAACCAAAATTTCCATTTGTTTAGGGGTGTACTAATTTTGTCAGAAATGATATAATGAAAGTGAAGGGTGGAGTGCATACTATAAATATGATAGAATTTAGAAATGTTACGAAAACGTATGATAATTCAACTCTGGCACTAGATAACTTAAATATTAAAATTGAAAAATCTGAATTTATATTTATCGTTGGATCATCAGGTTCAGGCAAAAGTACATTTTTGAAATTAATGACTAAAGAAGAAGAACCTACATCAGGTCAAATAATTATTAATAATGTTAATATAACTAAAATGAAAAAACGTGATATACCTTATCTAAGAAGAACAATGGGATTGGTTTTTCAGGATTTTAGGCTTATTGAAAAAATGACTGTTTTTGAAAATGTAGCTTTCGCTATGAACATCATTGGAGCTAGTTCAAGGAGCATAAGCAAAAGAGTACCATACGTATTAAATCTCGTAGGTCTCGAAGACAAAGCAAGAAGAAAACCCTCCGAACTTTCAGGCGGCGAAAAACAAAGAGTAGGACTTGCAAGAGCATTGGTTAATAATCCTAATATGATTCTTGCAGACGAACCTACCGGTAATATAGATCCAACAATGTCCTATGAAATCGTAGACCTTCTCGGGAAAATCAATAAATGCGGTACTACAATATTAATGGTAACTCATGACATATCAATAGTAAGACAATTTCCTTTCAGGGTAGTTGAAATTTCAAAAGGTAAAGTTGTTAGCGATACTCAAAATCGGAGTGATGACTTGTGGTTATAAACTCTATAAAATATTTTTTTAAAGAAGGTACTAAAAACGTTTGGGCAAACGGTATAATGTCACTTGCCTCCATCTTAGTTATGATATGCTGCATGATACTTACAGGCGGATCTGTTTTGATTTCTATAAATATAAGTAACTTATTAAAAAATATAGAAACTAAAAACAGCATTACAGTATATTTAAAAAATGAGGTTACTAGCAGTGACGTTTCAGTAATTCAAGAAAAAATAACATCTACACCTAACATCATAAATTGCGAATATTATCCCCGAGAGGAAGCCGTTAAAGAATATAAGGAAATGCTAGGGGAATTATTTGAAGTATTACAAGGTGATGAAAATCCTCTTCCTGATGCTTTTCATGTTTCTATGGAAGACTTATCACAATATACTGATACTGTTAACGATATTAAGTCTATTGAAGGTGTAGAGTCCGTAAGCGACAGAAGCGATACCGCTGAAAGATTAACTGAACTTAACAAATTAATATCTGTAGCAGGATTTTGGATTGTAATAGCTCTTGGGACTGTGTCATTATTTATAGTGTCAAATACAATCAAAGTTACTATGCACAATAGAAGATTTGAAATTAGTATAATGAAATCCGTTGGCGCTACAAACTGGTTTATTAGATTGCCTTTTTTAATAGAAGGTATTATAATTGGTACTGTATCTGCTTTATCATCTGTTTTGATCCTTAACTTATCATACAATAGGTTGATGACAGTAATAAACAATATCATACCATTTAGAGGTATACCCTTTGAAAAATTATTCTTTCCAGTACTGGTAGCCTTCCTGATTGCAGGAACAGTATTCGGACTTATAGGCGGATCGATATCTATAAGTCGATATTTAAAGAAAGAAGGTGGAGAAGTTGTTGCGTGGTAAAAATATAAGAAAAATACTTCTAACTTTCATGAGTATTTTATATTCTATCGTTGTAAGCTCACAACCAATTATTGCAGCAAGTAGTATAAATCAAAAAGAAAGTTTAAAATCTAGTCTTCAAAAACAAACTGAAACCTTAAAAGCTAATTTGCAAAAAGCAAAAGAAGGTATACAAGAAGAAGCTGAAAAGAAAAATATTTTGGACAAGCAAATTGAAATAGTTAAACAGCAAGTAGATGAATCGAATCAATACATATTCTCTCTCGAACAAGAAATCAAAGAATGCGAACTAAGAATAAACTCCATTCTTGAAGATATAAAAAAGAAAATGAAAGCTCTTAAATCTAGCTTAAAATCCATATACATAGCCGGTGACGCTTCAACTATAGATATAATACTTAGTGCAAAAAACTTTGATGATTTCTTAGATAAATCTGAACTGGTAAAATCGGTAAGCGACACGATTTCAGACCTTATTGAACAATTAAATCTATCTTTAAAAGAACTCGAAAATGAAAAATCCAGCTTACAAGAAAAAGTAAATCAGGCTGAACAGGAAAGAAATGTTCTTTCTAAAAGGAGAAATGAACTTCAAGGTCTATTTGATGAAAGTGAACAGATTCTTTCCAAGCTTCAAGAGTCAGAACAGCAAGTCAAAAAAGACCTGGATGAAAATGATGCTGAATTAAAACAGATAGAAAAACAAATAAAAGAATATTATGAAGAACAGCAAAGAAAAAAAGCTGCCGAAGAAGCAAAGAAAAAAGCTGCCGAAGAAGCAAAGAAAAAAGCACAACAGCAATCAGGCAGTTCAAGTGGACAAACTACTACATCTCCAGAAACCGTACATAAAGAAAGTTTTATTTGGCCAGTACCAGGATTTTATTCTGTCTCATCCGATTTTTATGATTCTGAAGACAGAACTAAATCACACGGGGCTATTGATATAGCCGGAGCAGGAATATATGGCGCTAAAGTCGTTGCAGCTGGAGCTGGTACAGTAATTAAAGTTAACGCTACTGCTTGGGGTGGTGGATATGGTACTTATGTAATGATTGATCATGGTAATGGAAAACTTACCATATATGGACATTTAAGTGTACGATCTGTAAACACAGGTGATACAGTATCGCAAGGGCAAACCATTGGATATGTTGGAAGTACAGGTCATTCCACGGGACCTCACCTACATTTTGAATGCCGCATAAATGGAACACAAGTTGATCCTATGACTTGGTTTAAAAGATAAATTAATTTCTTGAAAGGTTAAAATCCATATAATGAAATTTATAAATAAAAAAATTTCAATTGGTTTAAGTATAATAATAATATTCATAATAGCTTCTATAGCTTATTCCATAGGCTATAGATTTGCTATGGACAAATTTAATAGTATAATCTCTTATAACATAGAAAAACAACGACTATACTACAGATTAAGTGAAATAGATACTTCCATCAGAAAAGAATATATTGGAAATATCGACGAGTCTAATTTGACTAACAACATATGTATCGGTTATATCAATGGGTTAAATGATTCTGAATGCAAGTATCTAACTCAGCAAGAATATAAAGAATACCTAAATTCAAATGTTCAATCTTACCCCATAAAATTTGATGTAATACAAAATAATATAGGATATATAAAAATTTTAAGTATAGAAGAGGAATTTAGTTCTTCAATTATAAATTTGATAAATTCGTCATATGTGGAAAAAAAGATAGATAATTTTATATTTGATCTTAGGAATGTCAAAAACGGAGAAATAGAGTATATCCAAACTTTATTAGACTATATACTAAACGATAATAGTGATGTTAGTATAATTTCAAAAGATCAAAATAGTAAAAAACAAATATATAAAACTACTTATAAGGATATTAACATACCTCAATTTAAATGTTGCGTCCTAGTAAATGAAAATACCGCAGGTATTTCTGAACTTTTAGCATATGCTTTAAAAAATATAAACGCATCTAAATTAATCGGAAACAATACTGCGGGAAAAATATTTAAAAATAAAGTTATAAATTTTCAATCTGATGATCATATGCTAATATTTCCAGCTTTTAAATTTATAATTAATGAAAAACCTTTAAATGAAAAAATAAATGTAGATATAAATATTAATACAAGTGATAACGAAAAAAACTCGCTCATTGAAAATCAACTTCCCTATGATCAGGATAATCAATTACAAGAAGCTTTAAAAAATTTTCAGTAACAGAGATGAAAAAAGTGAATTTTATTAATACATATAAAAAAATCTTATCCTGGATATATCCAAACAAATGTATTTGCTGCAAAAATATTATTTCATTCGATAAAAATATTTGCGACAAATGCATTTCTTCTATCAGAGGAAACTTTAAAATAACTAAAATTTTTTCTCAAAAATCTTCCATCGTCTTATGTGCTTCAGCAATTAAATATGATATCAATATAAAATCTGCAATATGGCATTTTAAATTTCGGAATATGAAAAGCTATTCTAACATTTTTTCAGAAGAAATGTATATAGCAGTTTCTACTTGCTTTAAAAATATTAATTTTGACTATATTTCATGCGTACCTCTTCATAAAAATAAATTTAGAGAACGTGGATACAATCAATCCGAATTATTAGCCAAATCTTTATCTAAAAAATTAAATGCACAGTTCATTCCCATTCTTATTAAAAGTAAAAATAACCTCTCTCAGCATGATCTTTCTTTTACTGAAAGAGAAAAAAATATTAAAGGCGTATATTCTATAAATAATTGTGTTAGCATAGATAAAAGCAAAAATTTACTTCTATGTGATGATGTAATAACCACAGGGAATACATTAAAAGAATGCGTCAAAGTACTAAAAGATAATGGCTTTAATAATGTCTACTGCGTTACTCTAGCATACGTATAGTTTTAAGATTAGTAATGCCTTTTTAATTTTAAACAACTTTTAACGTATGAAAAAGTTTTCCTAAATTCTTCCGTTTTATAAAATATAATAAAATTCATAAAATTAGGGACTATTAAGCAAACTATAAAATTACAAATTAATTTAAATAAATTACTGCTAGGATTTATATTTCCGCATATAATATATGAAATATAAGTGTATAACATTGTTAAAGCAGCATAAATAAAATATTTTAAATAATAATTTTTCAGCTTATTATTTTTAAAAACTATATTATATATTAAGTAAGGTTGAGTAATGTTTGGTATTAACATCATACTTATTATATTTCCAATTATTACTCCTATTACTCCTAGTTTCCGTACTAATATAAATGAAAGTCCAAACGTAACAACTGCTTCCAAAAGTGCAAAATACTTATCGGGATTATAAATGCCGGCACTTACTTTTACCATTAAAACAGATTGTCTTATTCCAAACATATATAGGTACGTAGATAACCATATTACTGTGAAAATAGGGAAAATAGAATTTGATCCTATCCATAAAGTTACAAATGGTGTTATTACATTAAAAAATGAAACTGTAAAAAATGAATACATAATAAAATTTATAAAATATAATATCTTAAAACTATCATATATTTTTTCTTTACTTTCCGTATTTAATAGATTGCCAAAACTTGCTATTATCCCATTAAAAAATTCATTGGATACGCTTATTAGAGCATTAGAGACCAACATATAATTATAATATATTCCATTTTCTCTAAGTCCAACAAATGACATTATCAACACACTAGATGTAGACGTAAGGCTAAAACCCGCTATTCTATGAAAAAGAAGAGCCTTTATATTTTTAAAAAAGTCTTTCTTTTCAAAGTTAGATAATTCCTCTGAATCCTTTAAATTTATTAATTTATATTTTTTATCAAATAAAATGGATATTACTATATTTTCAGATAATCTAAAAATTATCTTACATATTAAATAAAGTTCAAAATATTTAAAAATCTTTAAAACTAAAATTTGAAATATAAAAAGAAAAATTTGAGCAAAAATGTGTATTATATTATTTACATAATTTTTTTGATCAGCTATAAACATAGCTCTTTTATGCGAAAACAAATATGAAGATAATACGTCCATAACGTATAGCATAAATATTCCGGAAAGCCATATCTTTGAAAAATCTTCTTTTATAGGTATGCTTACGAAAAAAGATATTATTATCCCCAATCCAAAAACTATTGCAGATATTAATATATAGGACTTCTTTAAAAAATTAAGTATTGAAGATATCTTAGCCCAATTATTTTCTGATATCGGCTTATAAAGAGTGTAAACAATACCTACTCCCAAACCCATTTCTACTATTGCCAATGCAGAAACTATATTTAAGAAAGATCCTTCTATTCCCACTACTTCTAGACCTAATACAGACGTAAATATTTTTCGGGTTACAAACGAACCTATCATCACAATAGCATAAGATATAACGCTTACTATGATATTAATCATAGACTTTTTAGTTCTCATTAAATCCTCCAAAACTACCTTTAAACATGTGGAATAATTCCTAAAACTGAAATATTATTCTGATTTAAAATATCAAGCGTATTCTCAAAATCGCTATATTTAGAATAGCAATATTTTTCTATAAGAATAATATTTTTACATATTTTTGCATATTCCAGAGCCTCTGCAAAAATATTTATTGGAGGAAGATTTATTATTACTAAAGAGTTATTTGATTCTTTATCTATTAATTCCTCTAATTTATTTACGTTTATATTTTTAGTTTTTATTATTTTTAAACTTTCGCTTTTTGATTCATTTAAAGTATAATTTTTATTATTTATATCTATGTAAGAATTAATCAAACAAATTTGACTATCTTTCTTACACATACGTTTACAAATATTTTCACAAATTATATCTTTTGATTTCTCGTCTGTAAAACTGCTTGTAAATCCAATGACTTTTATTTTTCTACTACTTAACGTATCTAATATTGCGTTTGAAATATATAGATAAGATTGATTAATTTTATTATATTTTTTTAACTTACCATAACTATTTACACTTAACATTATTTTCTCCCCTCACACTTAACATCTAAATTTATCTCTCCCAGAACAGGTATCCCATATGGAGTAAAGTCTGATTTTCTATTAAGAGTAGGATTTAAAAAAGCATATATTATTAGATAAGAAATTAGTAAGAACATAATTAGTATTGTAGGAATAACAATACATTTAATAATTGAAATTAAAATGGACTTTAAAGGAGACTTCTGTGATGACAATGTGTTTTGAGAGTTAGAGTCCAACCATAACGACTTATCTTGCTGTGAAAGATTAGAAAAATCTACAATTTTATCTGATTTACCAATATATTCTATATCTGCATTTTTTACCTTTGCATCTACAGATATTAATAAAAATTCTTTTAAATACTCTAAAATATCTTTTGAAAGTCCTTCATTATACGACTTTGAGGCCAAATTTATAATCATCGTATTTGACTGTCTCTTACACTGATAAAGATCTTTAACATGCTGAAAATTTAAATCTTGAGGTTTAATAGATATTTCTTCTCTCCCGATATCTGTATATTCAATAATGTCTTCTCTTGTGTATTTAGATAAAATTTTATTATACAAATATTCTAAACAATAATCTGTATTAAGTATAGCTACGTAATCATCTGGTAAAGACCTATAAAATCCAGATTCGATTTTGTCAGATGAACTCTCATCCATAATAGGCTGAACATAAAATGAAGCCACAGAAATATTCATATCAATAGTATTATTTGTGTAAGCTACCATCATAGAGTCCTTTATTCTGGATAAGTTAATCCCCCCAAACAATACTATGCAACATAAGAATACCAAAAATATCATTGCTATATTTTTCCTAATTATAGACCATACATCCATTATTCCAAATTTTTCAAACATTTATAACCTCTCCTAATTATGATAAGTTTACACCAACAGCATTAGTACGCCTTAAATCATTATAATCATACTTTTTTGTACATAACTTTGCTAAAATATAACACACTAAAAAGGGAACCCAGAACTGCAAGTACAATATAAAATTTATCCATCCTAACGCAGCGTCTCTCGGACAAAAATACATATTTGTTAGCGACACCAATATAAAAATAAATCCTATATTTCCTTTTCTTAAAATATAAATTACAGACGCTAAAAATGCCCCCATCAAAATACTAAATATTATTATTCCCACATATCCAAAATCAGCAAATGTTTCTAATATATAAGAAGATCCCCAGCCATGTCCATCTAAATACTCCTGACCCCTTGCAACGTAAGACATTCTATGCGCAAAACTATTGCTATATAAAGCTTTATTTAAATTATTTCCTTCCCCTAATGACATTCCTCCCCATAGTATTCTAGCAATTTTACTATACTTAAAATAATCTATTATTCCTCCAAAAGTATAATTAGTAAATCCAGTATATTTTATTTTAGGAATTGATTCATATCCTATACATAAAACTTCAAAGGAAACGCCCTGCTTATATATGAAGTCCACTACCAACTCAAAAATATTCTTAGTAACCTTGGAGCCCCCTTCACTATCTCTTATATAATTATATGCCCCTAAAATTATCACTGCAATTGGGGTTAGTAGAGTTATTAAAAATTTTTCTAAAAAACCTAACCATTTTTCTTTGTCCTCTATTACGTCCCTTATGAAATAATACAGCAATACAAATATCGCATTTAAAACAACAGGATTTCGGATTCCTATTAATAAATCTGGCACTGCCAAAAAAACATAAATCATTAGAGCAAAAAACGCTGTTGATTTTTTAGGCCATGTAGAAAGAAATATACACAAAAAATATTTATACATACTTCCAACAGCTATAATAACATAAGGAAGATTTGTCTTAAAGGAGGTATAAAATTCAAGATAATCTTTTCCTCGCATATAAAGTACCTTTTCTACTTCTATTATAAACATAAATAAACAACTAAAATAAAAAAGTATTAAAGATATATTTCTAAGAGTAAATATAAAATCCGACCGAAAAATAACAGTTTTTTTTAACTCTATACCCCTGCGGTTTATTATCATATTCTCACAAAAATATTCCCCTATAAATAGGCAAATTAGAGTAAGCATCAAGCTATTTAGTGCAAAATGTACGCTTTCAAAGCTATAATACCACCAGGTATTTCCTTGAATCATACTTATTGTTGGTCTTCCTATTAAGAAAAAAAACACAACCAAATTAAAAACTAAAAAAAACATTCTTAGTTTTTTTTGTTCCAGTGAATATATTATATTATGAATCCACAATGCTATTACTCCACAAAGCATAATATTATATGAATAAAACTTTCCCATAAAAAATAGTACAAAGGAAAGCATAAACAATATATACCTAAATACTTTAGACATAAATACATCCTTCTCAACTAATTTAAATTATCAATCAAATTTATCCATTTATTTAAAATATTACTTTTTTTAAATTTGTATAAATTTTTTTTCGAGTTGTTACTAAATTCTT
The DNA here is from genome assembly GCA_964416045.1 of uncultured Eubacteriales bacterium. Taxonomy (GTDB): domain Bacteria; phylum Bacillota; class Clostridia; order Oscillospirales; family Acutalibacteraceae; genus CAQBRY01. The sequence goes on from CAYQCM010000004.1 coordinate 21,197, forward strand.
TCCTTAAATCTACACTTTCTATCAAATTACAAATCCTTTGAGCCATTTTTTTAGTATTATAGCACTCTACCAAATAACCGTCTACACCGTCATTTACAATTTCAGAAGGTCCGGTTGCACAGTCAAAGCTGACTATAGGAAGCATATTACACTTTGCTTCTAGCAACACCAACGGAAGTCCTTCTCTATAAGATGGCAAAACACATATACTATAGTCTTTATATTTTTCCAATATATAATCAGTTGCACCTTTTAATATAAAATTATTTTCAAGACCATATTTCTTTATTTTCTTATCTATTTTTTCATAATCAGGTCCATCTCCGTAAACATGCCATTGCCAATCTTTATGTTTATCAAAAACATATTTAGCTGCTTCTACTGCCATGTCAAAACCTTTTTCACTACTAATTCTTCCTACCGATATTATATTTTTAGAAAATATATTACATTTGCTTGAATTTTGATAAATATCGTCATCAATATAATTATAAATACATTCCATCCTATTTTTTTCTACTGAAAAAATACTTCTATAATCTTCCAAAGTACGGTTAGTTAAAACTACAATCTTATCACTTATCTTACAAGCTACCTTTCTAAAAAATAAAGACTTTTTGTTTCTATTTGCAATATTTTCATGATCACAAAATACCACTTTACACTTTATAAACGCTCTAATTAAACTTACAACAGGTATAGGAAGTGTACCAGCCATAAATAAAATATCTATTTTTTCTTCTTTCAAAAATTTTCTTAATCTAAACGCTGCCAACAGTGATTTTCTGGCCCTCATATCTATTGGCATGTCAAAACTATGGACAATCACTTTCTCATTTACAATATAATTTTTAAAATCCTCGATTTTGCATAAAGACAAAATATGAACTTCATAGTCCTGACATAAATTATTACAGAGAGATACTGTAACTCTTTGGCATCCACCTATAGTCAATAAACTAAACCTTATAAAACAGATCCTTTTCATACAAACATTCTTCTTTCCCACACTACATCTCCCACTTAAAAATTGTTTTAAACGGAGTATTTAAATCAGTCGTGAACACTCTATGAATATCATTTATACTGCTGACTTTATTATCTTCATGTATTATACTGCTGAGTCTTTTCTGAACTTTATCGTTTTCCATTATATCAACAGCCTTTTCAAAATCTTCTCTTCCTGACCTACTTGACCCTACAAAAGTTAATCCTTTTTCAAGTATATCTCTTGTATTTACGGCAACTTTATTTTCACTTACCCCCATAAGAATTACAGATCCTTGTGGATTTATATATCTTATAATATCGTCAATTGCGTAATAGCTTCCTTCTCCACCAGCACATTCAAACGCATGATCTACTTCAAAGTCACCTGGGATATTATCAGTAGTATATGTTTCATCTACGAAAATAAACTGCATAAGTTTTAACCTGTTTCTTCCTATTACAGCTACTTTAGAATCAGGAAAAGTTTCCTTTAGCACATTTGCAAGGACAAACGATAAACTTCCATCTCCCCAAATACCAATCCTATTTCTTGATCTATGAGAACATTTAGAAAATCTATCCGCAGCGTGTACAGCTACACTTACAAATTCACTAATACTTGCCAAATTACTACTCATATTATTAAATGGAACAACTCTATCCGCAGATAAGTTTATGAACTCTCTCATAAATCCATCATATCCGCTTGATAAAAACTTTACATCCTTCCCATAATTTTCATACATTCCATCTATATTCAATCTTGAAGGTACATTAGGTATTAAAACAACTTTTTGCCCTATATTATAGGTTTTTGTACTATCAAAAACTACCCGTGCACTACATTCATGTATAAGAGCCATAGGTAATTTCTTTTTTAATACTTTAGCGTCTCTTTTACCCATATAATATCTCTGATCTGCATGACATACAGCCATATATTCAGGTTTTACGATTATACCTTCATTTAAATCAATATCATCGTATTTTACAGATATAACACCGGGACTTATAAGTTGATAGATATGATTAATCAAATAACTTACCTCCAACTATAGCTTGCGCCATTTTATAGTCGCCGACAGTTGTAATTTTTATATTGGAGATGTCTCCCTCCACTATCTTTACCGGCTTACTTTTTAAGTAAAATATCTTACATGCATCGGTAAGTATACTTTTTTCTTCCTCGGTTAGTTCATTATAAAGCCTTTTAAGCATACTCATATTAAAACTTTGTGGAGTTTGACCTAAAAACATTTTTCTCCTGTCAGGTATATCAGATATGGAATCTCCGTCTTCTGAAACAACAATAGTATCGAAAGAATTAACAGCCGTATCACAAGCACCATATTTAATAGCACAATCTATATTTTCGTTTATTATCCTCATATTTACAAACGGTCTTACGCAGTCATGAGTTACTATTATATGTTCATCGTTTTCTCCATAATTTTTTTCTATAGCCTCTATAATATTAAATATTGTTGAGTTTCTGTCTTTTCCGCCTTCTGTTATAAATATCCTTTTTCTATCTAAATTATATTTATCTATTAAATTTTCCATATAGGTTGTCCAATCTTTATGTACACCTACAAATATATATTCTAATCTCGTACAAAGTATAAATTTTTCTATTGTATGAATAATTATAGGTTTATTTCCAAGCATCATAAATTGTTTGGGTATATCTGATATATTCATCCTCGTACCTACTCCACCTGCTACTATTGCTCCAAATATCATTATTTTTTCCTCCTACATTATTTTACTTTCCTATATTCCCTATAGCTTTTATCTAAATCCATAAAAACAATGTCGTGATGAGAAACTTGTTTTTCTTCCGGTGGCATAGTCATATAGTCTCCAAAAGCTATTTTTAAGTATCTATCATATCCTATCGGGATAGGCATTTTTAATCCCTCAAACTCTTCATATACACTACTGCTAAATATAATTTTAGGATATTCATTTTTCATGTACTTAGGTCCTGCACAAAGTTCTGTAATATACTCGCAATCTTCTATTTTATGTTTGCTCATTTTATTCTCTGCAAACTTTGAGATTTTATATCTCGTCTTTTTATTGGGTACTGCGCCAAGCAAAGCTTTACCAACAAACCTTACCAGTCTACCGTGATTTCTCGGCACAATTTGAGCTGAATACAAATCGTGTATTAAAGACCAAAACAACTGTATTTTTCTAGAGAACTTCCAGCTTGGTGCTCCGTCTAGTGGAAAAACGTCTATCGATACTCCCTGAGGAATATCTAAATCTTTCGTGTCAGGCTTAACTAATGTGGTATTATTATCTACAATTGCTGTAAAAATACTTCCTACAAACTTTTCTTCTGTATTTCTAAGAAGTGAATATTTTTCCTTATCAGCCTCTTCCTGCCAAAGACCATAAAGTTTTTCATAATCCTGTCTTGGCATAAATACGTCTATATCGTCGTCCCATGGGATAAATCCTTTATGTCTTATAGCCCCTATGCAGCACCCTCCGCAAAAATAAAACATTAAATTATGTTTTTCACAAAACTCTTTAAAATAAATAAATATATCTAAACTTTTAAGTTGAAGCTGCCTGAGCTTACTATCTTGAATTTTATTCCCATTCTCTGGAATAATTGACATATATATTATTTCCCCCGTATAATTAATTATTTCGAAATTTATCTACACTAAATTAATCCTAAAACATTATACATTTATATTTTTAATATGTAAACTTCACTTTTTTACATTAATACTTTTAAAGATATAATATTATAATAAAATTAAAATTATACACGATTATAAAAAATTACTTTAAATGTTATAATAATTCAAAAAAGTTGTTAATATAAAGTATTATTGGTATAATTCAAACGAGGTGTATTTTATAAAATGTGGTTTTTACAAAGTGGTTTAACAATTCAAAACGTACTAGTTCAAATACTTGCAATATTAGTAGTAATATTTATAGTCCTCCCTTTTCACGAATTTTTAAGAGCCTTTATAGCTTATAAACTTGGCGATAATACTGCCAAATATCACGGGCAAATGTCTATGAACCCACTAATACATTTTGATCCATTTGGAGCACTAAGTCTACTTATATTTAACTTCGGGTGGGCTAAACCTATTTTCATTGATCCCAGAAGTTTTAAAAGGCCCAGACGAGACTTAACTTTACTCACCATTTGTGGACCTATATCATATTTAATCGCTGCGATTGTTGGAGGAATACTTTTAAATATAATTATATTAATCGGATATCCAATTACAATTGCTTATCTTAGCTGGATATATAGTTTTTTATCTACATATATAATTATCTGCGTAAGACTTGCAATATTTAATCTAATTCCGATCCCCCCCATGGACGGATTTAGAATATTAGAACTTCTAATTCCAACTAAATATATCGCAAAATATTATAGGTATCATAATATAATCGTAATTGCAATGTTTGCGCTTCTCCTATTCGGGTTCTTTGACAGACCTTTAGGATTTCTCCAAAGCGTAGTATACTTTTCGATACTTAAAATTACTCAACTTCCATTTATGTTTTTCAAATAATTAACTTAAAAGGATTTTTTAAAATGGCCTTTATTTACTTTTCAGCTTTAACTATATTATTAATTCTAATAATTCTTTTTCTTCCTTTAAATGTTATTATAAACTATGATAAAGAATTATCTATAAAACTAAATTTTTTTGGATTTAATATAAATGTATTTTCTAAAAAAGTATCTTACGAAAGTAATCAAGATTATTCATCAGAAAACAAAAATAATAATATATCCGTCTACAATCTTATAAAAAAAGACGGTATTATAGATACAATAAAATATATTTGCGACATACTTAAATTACTTTCCAGCATGACTAGAAAAATATTAAAAAGAACTACAATTAAAGATCTAACTATAAACTATAGCGTGGCAGGACAAGACTCTTTTGAAACATCTATAAAATATGGAAGAATTTGTACATTAATTTACACAACTTTGGGAATAATAGATTCTATAAACCCTCCAAAACATCTTGACGTTAATATTTATCCAAATTATAATTCAAGTCAAAGTAGTTTCAGGTTTAATTTACACGTCTATGCAAGAATTTTTTTTATAATATACTCTGCATGTTTTTTCGCTTTAAAATACATTAAATATCTAAAAAAGTAAAAGGATGAAGTAAATGGAAAAGAATAATAACAAAGTGGATTCTATGGCTCAGTCTACAATAGAAAGAATAAAAAGTATGATTGATGTAAACACAATCATTGGAGAATCAATAACTTCTGAAAACGGAATTACTATTATTCCAATTTCAAAAGTAACATACGGGTTCGCATCAGGCGGTTCAGATTTTATATCCAAAAAAGATAATAATAAAGATCTATTTGGCGGCGGCAGCGGAGCTGGAGTTACTATAAATCCTGTAGCATTTTTGGTAATAAATAATGATGATGTCAAACTTTTACAAATCGAATCATTTAGCAGTTATCTGGACAGAATTATAGCTATGGTACCAGACATTGCAGACAGAATAAGCAATTTGATCAAAAACAGAAAAAACAAAAAATAATATTTATTATAAAAACATCCCCTATTTTTCAGGAGATGTTTATTTATTATTTAATTCAAATTTATATTATTAATGTATCAAATTGAGCAATCATTTAACAGCAAATACTGCTCTATCTACTCCATTTATATCTTTAAAATATTTTATATTATTCATATTATAATTTTCAAACATACCTAAAATACTCTCTAATTGACCTACCCCTATCTCTACTCCTAAAAGCCCACCCTTTTTTAATTTCTTCGTCCATTTACTTAAAATAACTCTATAAAAATCCATTCCATCCTTACCCCCATTTAGAGCCATTTCAGGTTCGAATTTAACTTCCGATTGTAAACATTCTATATCTTCACTACAAATATATGGAGGATTAGATATAATCGCATCTATAGACTCATCTTCAAAATTATCATGACACTTAAATATATCCATATTTAAACAATTTATGTTTTTTTTGTGCCTTTTTACATTATACTTTAAATAATCATAAGCATCTTTAGAATACTCTATAGCAGTGATTTGCATATCAGTGTTATTAACTAGGGAATCTAATACTATCGCTATCGCCCCACTTCCACTGCACAAATCAAATACTACCGGTTTATCAATACTAGACAGAAATTCAACACTTTGCATTACTAATACTTCTGTATCGTCTCTAGGTATCAGTACTCCCTCACCAATTTTTAATTCATGACCCATAAAATCCCAATCGCCGATCAAATACTGAACTGGAACATGGTTTATTCTTTTTTTTATCATTTCAAAGTATTTTTTCGCAGATTCAAAAGGAGCTATTTTTTCTCTCATAAATACTAAATCATGGCGCTTAACTCCAAAGCACTTTTGAAAAATATTCATATTATCGCTTTCATAGGATTGTATTTTACTATCTTTAAGCATCTCTTTTCCTTTTATATATATATATCCCAAACTTTTTTCTTTCAATTATAAATCCCCTAATTAACAAATCTATAAACTAATCAATATTTTTTAAAATTTCTTTATAAATATTATTTTTAGAAATCCCAGTTATCCAAGACGCCTCTTTAGAAGCATCAGACAAAGATAATTTATCTTTCTTAATAATTTTCAAAGCTATACTCAAAGCTTCATTTAGAGAATATGTACATGTACCTTCCTCTTTTTTGTATCCCTCAATTATTAAAACATACTCACCTTTTACTGTTAAATTTGAAAAAGTTTCTAATACCTTATCAAGATCACCTAGCAATACGCTTTCATGTACTTTGGTTAATTCATGTACGACAGATACCTTCCTATTACCTAAAACACTATACATATCTTTTAACGTCTTTAATAACTTATGCGGTGCCTCATAAAATATCATAGTCCTTGTCTCATACTTTATCTCCTCTAGATGGTCTTTTCTTCTCTTTTTATTTACACTTAAAAATCCTTCAAAACAAAACCTTCCCGTAGATAGTCCGGATATAGACAATGCAGAAATACATGCACTAGGCCCCGGAACTACTTTTACATCTATATTTTCTTCATAGCATTGCTTAACTATAAGCTCACCGGGATCTGATATTGCGGGCATACCGGCATCTGTAACCAAAGCACAATTTTCTCCATTTTTGATACGGCTAACTATCAGTTTTCCTCTTTCAATCTTATTATGTTCAAAATAGCTTATCATTTTTTTATCTATTTTAAAATGATTTAATAATTTTTGAGTTACTCTTGTATCCTCCGCCGCTATAAAATCTACAAATTTTAAAGTTTCAATGGCTCTAAATGTCATATCACCTAAATTTCCTATAGGAGTACCTACTATATATAAAATCCCATTCATTAAACAGCAGAAAATGTTTATTGGATAACTATTCCAGCGACATTCTCTGGTACACTTCCCTTCATATCTCTTATATTTACGATAAATTCTTTATTAAACTTCACTTACTATAAAGTCCCACAACGAATATAAAACTATATTGATTTTTTAATTTAATGTTTTCAAGTTACTTACTATATCCATAAATTTATTAATTTTGAAAACTTCCATAAACCTTCCGCATTTCTTCGGAATACTGATTATCTACTCCTTCTATAATAAGAACTGGCATAAAAGATATTCCCGGTTTTGCCCCTTTTTTTCCTTTAATTAAAAAAAATTTAGACGGCTTACCTTCCCTTTGCTGAACAATTTTTATAATTTTAGGTTCAATGCCATTTTCCCTCATACAGCATATAACATCACACAGTCTCTCGCTTCTATTGCACATTGAAAGAACGCCGCCGTACTTTAAAAGTTTAGATGAAATTCTTACGATATCATTCAAACTACAACTACACTCATGCCTAGCAATTTTTCTGGATTCAGAATTACTACGTAGTCCCGAAGAAAAAGTCTTATAAGGTGGATTACAAACTATAAGATCATAACTATTAGTATTAAATTTTTTATAAACTTCTTTAATATCTCCGTTTACTAAGTTTATTTTTTTTCATACTTATTTTCTAAAATGGATCTTCTAAATAAATTACATGCATTCTCTTGAATTTCAACTGCGTCAACATGGTTTATAAGATCATCTCTGCACCACGTTAAAGGAATTACGCCACATCCAGATCCAATCTCTAAAATTTTTTCCTTAAATTTAGGAGAAGAAAATTCAGCTAACAACAACGAATCCGTGGTAAAACTATACTCCTTAGAAATAAAAATAAACGTATTATTACCCAGGCTCTCCTTTCTTTGATTTGTTAATTCTTTCACCTGATCCTCCAAAATGCAATATAAAATTAATTTTTTAATTATAATAAAAATTAAACCCAATATCAATTATAAAACACACTGATACGTATAACATACACTAAAACATTTTTTCATTAGAATTAAATTTATTTTTAAAAACTTAGTAACAATTTTGCAAAAACAAATCCATATTCTTGAAAATATAGTTAGATAAAGCAACCGTTAATGGAATGAAATTAGAAAAAACTCAAATGTTAACTTACATAAAAAAACTGTTTTTAAAAGCGGTTTTTTCAATGTCAAATAATATTTAAAATATTTTGGGATATAAAAATAAATGATTATATCTGCAATCTACTTCTAAAAATAAAAAATATCATTAACTTTCTTATTAATTCCTATATTAATAAAAATTTACAGGTCTAAAAAATATATAAAAAAAGCTTAAATCTAATTTTTATCTATTCTGTTCTTCAATAATTTTAATTCAAAATATAATACTGAAAATAAAATAATAATAATAATATATCCCATATCAAACTACTTTTACAAGATGAATTTTCGTCAAAATATGATATTGCAAAAGTTGAAAATTTATAGGTTTCAAACATAATAGTTGCAAAATGTCTTGTCTATATCGTTTAAAGTTATTACTTCCCCTCCATTAAGTTTGTATACACTAAAATTCTTATTATTTGAAGGATCTAAAAGATTTTCATGATTAGGGATATAATTATAATTAGAATTGACGCTTACAATAGTTTTTGCTTCCTGAGATCCTACATTTCTTCTCGAATTATTATTATACGAAACTGAAACACCCGGGTCCAGTATCCCCCTGTATAAATAAAGACTCATAATTAGAATCATATATGAAAGTTTCACTAGAAA
>CAYQCM010000005.1:0-20729 GCA_964416045.1 uncultured Eubacteriales bacterium
AAACACAAAAAAATATAAAATAAATTGTGTTTATAATTAATAATTACTATTCAATTATAAGTAATTATAAATTTATATAATATAGGAGGGGTATTGTGTATTAATTTTATAATTTGAGGAGGAGAAGATTTTGTTATACGAAGACAAAAAAGTAAATCAAAATAACAAATCATCTCTGGATAGCCGGATGAAAAAGTATGTTTCTGAGAAATCGGTTAGCAATGAAAACAGAAAATGGTGGTTCGATGAAAAAGATATAAATGAGAATCATTATAGTAAATTTTTGAGTGACAAACAAAAAATATCTGAGGTTATTTCTCCTGATCTTGAAAGAAAAGAACGTACATATCCCGATAAGTTAGCAGATTTCGACACTAGTTATGGTGTTATATCTATTGGGGCCGACAAAGATAAATCTGATGAAGAATTAGTTTTAACTATACTTCCAGATGCTCAAAAGGATAGAGTTCATGTGGATGAAAGTGATCCTTTTAATACAAATACATATTTAGGCGATATTAATGAAGATCATGATGACTTTAAATTAAGTGATTTAAGCTTTAAGTATAATTTCAAGTACGACAGGATAGATCGTATGGATAAATATGAGGTTGATGGCAAAATAGATGAAGAAGATGAACTGCTTTATCAGTACGATGCAGAAGAAGATAAGATAGAAAACCTTACGAAGAAAAAAAGTAGCAGTAAAAAGGAAAGTCCGAGATTAGAAAAGGAAATAGAAAAAACAAAAAACATAAAAGAAAAAAAGAAAAAAGAAAATATAGATTTCTTTGAAGAAATAAAGAAGATTATTTCAGCTATAGGAAAAGGAAAGATAAAAAAGATAGTAGAATCAGATGACGCTATAAGCAGAAGAAATAGAATATATGAGATGTCTGATAATTATCTTTTGATAGAAGAATTAAGATTATTACTTAAAAAAATAAAAGAAAAAGAATTAGAAGAAAGTTTTATTCAAAAAATAGAAAGTGTTGACTTAAAACTTTTAACTCAGGAGCAACTAAAGGAAATAATAATAAAATTACAGTCTTTAGAAAAACGCTCCAAAAATTAAAGTTTGCTTTACAATGGATTAGAGCTCATTTCTCTCTTCCATATGGTAAATAAATAAAAAATAAGATTTTACACGCGAAAGGAGTTGAAAGGTTCTTACTAGACTTACTTAGTAGAGAACCGTAATTATGCCAGAATATTTATCACCAGGAGTCTATGTAGAGGAATTTGATAATGGTCCATCCCCAATGCAAGGTGTGGGAACAAGTACAGCTGGTTTCCTCGGTGTTGCTGAGAAAGGTCCCGTAATAGGTGCACCCGTATTAGTAACAGGTCCAGCAGATTTTACTCGTAAGTTTGGTGGGTATCTCCAGGCCAGTGAATTCGGTGAATATAGATACTTAGCTTATGCCGTAAATAACTTTTTTGCAAATGGCGGAGGAAGAGCATTTATCATGAGAGTAGCTCCAGAAGATGCTGCTACTGCCGATATAGAAGGAAATGAAGGCTTAATTAAGATTAAAGCTAAAAACCCAGGGGAATGGGGTAACATAATAAATGTATCTTTTGAAGCTACTAACGAAAATAAATCTCAGATTCTTAAGGATTTAGGCGATGGAAAGTATCGTTTAAAGAACGCTATAGGATTTGATGTGGGAGATGTAGTTGTAGTAGAGGATGGAGAAAACCTCCAGTACAATATTATTAAAAGTACCACAGGAAACACTTTAACAATGGCAAAACCATTTGAAGGTGAAGTAGTAGACGAAAATCTTTTACCAAAGATACTTATTAAAACTTGTGAGATCAACGTACAAGTTGAATATGATGGAACAGTTGAAAAATATGAAAATGTATCCTTTAACATAGCATCTCCGTCATTCATTGATAAGAAATTGGTAATTTCAGAAATAATAGATATTGAATCACAAGCAAGTTCAGACGAGACTGCTCCTATAGAATTTGTAAGAAAAGCTTTAGGAGGCGAAGGAAATACAATATCTGTAACGTTAAAAGGTGGTACTAATGGTTCATCAGCAAGTATTACAGATGCTTCCTTTATAGGAAAAGATGATGGCCCTGGATCACGTACAGGTATACAAGCTTTCCTTGATAATACAGATGTAAGCATTATGTCAGTGCCGGGAGTTACAAGTGCAAACGTACAGCTATCCTTGGTAAATCACTGTGAGCAATTAGCAAGTAGATTCGCAGTACTTGATATGCCAAAGAATGCTAAAACTGTTACAGACATTATGAAACACAGAGATATAGTAGATAGTGACTACTGTGCTATGTATCATCCATGGCTTAAAGTATACGATCCTCTTGATAAGAAAGATATTTTCATTCCACCATCAGGATCAGTAGTAGGAATTTATGCAAGAAGCGACAATTCAAGAGGAGTACATAAAGCTCCTGCCAACGAAATCGTAGCAAATTGTACAGGACTATATGTAAATTACAATGTCGGCGAACAAGATTTACTCAACCCAAAAGGAGTAAACTTAATCAGAAAATTCCCAGGAGCCGGAATAAGAGTTTGGGGAGCAAGAACAGCTTCTTCAAAACCATTATGGAAATATATCAACGTAAGGCGTTTGTTCATATACTTAGAGGAATCCATAAAGGCAAACACCAATTGGGTAGTATTTGAACCAAATGACGAAAACCTATGGTCAAGAGTAAGAAGGACGATTGAAATCTTCTTAGAAGGCGTATGGAGAACCGGAGCATTAGTAGGAGGTTCGCCTGGAGATGCATTCTTCGTAGATATCGGACCTAACACTATGACAAAAGACGATATAGACAATGGTCGTATGATCTGTGTAATCGGAGTTGCACCAGTTAAACCAGCTGAGTTCGTAATCTTCCGTATTACTCAAAAAACAGGTGAATAATAATAAATAACGGTGTATATTAGGAAGGAGATTGATTATTTATGGCAGACGGATTAGCAACCACTGGTATTCAAGAACTTGGTACTGAAGTGTTATCAACCCGTGGATCAATTACAAACGGATTATCATCCCCAATAAGAGGGTTTAGATTTACAGCTAACTTTGAGGGACTTGGTACAACATCCTTTAAATCAGTAGAAGGATTCTCATCAGAAGTAGAGGCTGTAGATTACAGAGAAGGCGGATTTGGTTACTTAACAAAGAGAAAACTTCCAGGACTCGTAAGTTACGGTGAAATTACCCTACAGAAGGGATTATATTCAAACCCACTTCTTTACAACTTCTTTAACGATTTCTTAGAAGGAAGTAACTTCACCCCAGTTAATGCAGTTATTACTGTATTTAACAATGCCGGTGAACCAACAGCAAGCTGGAGCGTAATTAACGCATGGCCAAGTAAATATGAATCTACCGGACTTTCCGCAGAAGATTCGGCAATTTTAGTAGAAACGCTTGTTCTTGTACATGAAGGAATTAAAAGAGACGTTACAGTTGCAACTGCTTAAAGAATATAATATAATTTATTTATCTTGTCATATCACTTTTTTAAGTGATATGACAGATATAATGAATGGGATGTATAGTATCCTGAAAATTAATTATAATAATATATAAAAAAAAACTAATTAATGGGAGTAGTGATTTTGGATGACAAATAGCACTTTTGAAACAACTGTACAGTTTGATTTACCCAAAGGATACGTAGATAAAAACGGAGATCTTCATAAACACGGAGTCATGAGACTTGCAAATGCAGCAGACGAAATAGTACCTCTTAACGATCCTAGGGTAAAGATGAATCCTGGATATTTAAGCATACTTTTACTTGAACGAGTAATAATAGAGCTAGGTACTCTTAAAAAGATAGATGCTCATGTTATAGAAAGTCTATTTACAGCTGACATGGCTTATTTACAGGATTTATATCAAAAAATCAATGCTATTGAGCCGCCTAAAATGACTGCTCAATGTCCGAAATGTTCAAATAAATTTACGGTAGATGTCCCTTTTTTCGGGGAAGCCTAAGAAGTTATCCTCAGGAGGTACTGTACGAAGAGGTATCTTTTTTGGCTTATTATTTTCATTGGCCTCATAGTGAAGTTATGAGTTTAAATCATAAGGAAAGAATTAAGTTTTGTAATGAGATTTCTAAAATTAATAAAAAAATGAATGGGGATTCAAATAGTAAAAGTAAGAATATATTTGATGTTTAAGTGCAAGAAGGAGGCGAAAGTATGGGTTATAGACTTCCTGCTATATCTGTAAGTGCAATGGATAATTTAACTCAGGGATTTAATTTTGTAGTTAGTATGAATGCTTTTACGTATGGATTTAAAGAAGTTTCTGGAATTGAAATTGAAAATAAAATTGAGTCTATTAATGAAGGAGGAGTTAATGACCATCCGCTTATTGTTGGCAAACCTAACGATGAGATAGGAGAGTTATCTTTTAAGCGTGGACTTATAATGAGATCTCCTTCACGAATATCCGATTCAGCAAAGGCCGCCGTAGCAGGTACGTCGAGTAATCTTGCTCGTAGGGCTGCACTTATTGCGATAAATACTTTGGATCCTCAGGAATCTCTTGAATCCGGACCTTCGTTAGGTACTATACAAGTGTATAGTAGGACAGGAGAACTGACAGGTTTATACAATTTTATTTCTGTAGGTTTGAAAAGTTGGAAAATAGATGATTTATCTGCTACAGACGATAGTGTTTTGATAGAAGAAATAACTATTTATCATACAGGTATTACCAGGATGCCTGTAACGATAGAATCTGCGTTATTTGTTTCCTCTTCATATAATGACGATAGAAATGCTTGGGATGCAGATGCTGCTGCTGAAAGATGGAAAAAAGCTCAAGAGAGTAAAGAAAATGAGAAAAAAGTTCAGGCTCAGATAATGGAAGAAGCAAAAGAAAGAAGAGAAGAATCTGATGAGAGAAAACTAGATGCTGAAATGGATAAGTTTTTAAATGAAGCTAGAAAAATATTAGGAGATGATTTTCTAGAACTAGAGGCTGAGCTGAATAATTTATTTTCGCAAGCAATGAGCGCAGAAGGAAAACTTGAACTTCTACAAGATAGAAAGAATTTGCTTGAAAAGGAAATAAAAGAAAGTATGCTTGAGGATGATATAATACATTAAAAGAAAAGGCGGATCAAAGTGGCGATCCAGAAGATATAAGTGAAACTAACAAAGCAAAAGATAAGTTGGAATCATTAAGATCTGAAATAGAATATGACAAGGCTAATATTAATGAAAAGGATAAAATAAAGAAGGCCGAGGAAGAATCTAGAAAAGCAGAGGGAAGTGGCATGACAGACGCACAAAGGAGAAGAGAAGAGGCTGAATCCAGAAGGCTTCTTGCAGAAGAAGCTAAAAATAAAGCTAAGGAAGCAAGAGAAGCTGAGAATAAGGCTAAAAGCTCTAAAGATAAAACTAAGGAAAATGTAGAAAAGACTAAAGCGTCTAGAGAGGGAAAAGAATATGAAGAGTCTCAGAAACAAGCAGAAGTTGCAGAAAAAGAAGCGCAGGAAGCGGAACAACAAGGATCATCAGATGCAGAATAAAAAAGAAAGATAGCTGAAACTGCAAAAGTTGTTGCCGATAGTGACAAAGAAAAATTAGAAAATTCTGAGAAAAAATTATCAGATCTTGAAAAAAATAGTAATTCATAATAAAAAATATTAATTTTTACCTTTTTTATTTTAAAGCATCGGAGGGATGGTCGTGAATGATAAATTAGATATGAATGATTCGAAATCATTTTTAGTTAAAGATAAAAGTCTTCAAATTAAAATTCAGAAAAAAAAAGAAGAGCTGCTTAAAATAGAGAAGGAACAAAATGAAATAAGTAAAGATTTGAGCAAATCATTAGAAAAAATTGCAGATATTAAAAGTAAAATTGCGGATAAGACAGATTCTTTATTAGAGGAAGCTTTTATAGATTTAGCTGCTAAAAATAAGGTATATAAAGATTTATTAAAACAGATAGAAAAGGTCAAACTATCTAATGGGCCTGATTTAAAGGAAATGCAAAGTAAATTACTTGAAGCTGAAAGAGAAATAAACAAAGCAAAAGAAAAAAATGATGAACTTAATAATGCAGCCAGAAAGTTTCGGATGGATGCTAATATCGCTTTAGAAAAAGCTCTGAAATATTCTGATAAGATAGGGGAAAATTTATAAAAATATAAAATCAAAAAAGGAAGTGAATGCTTATATGAGTAGTAAAGACAAAGATTTTAAAGTTACAAAAGGTATTATATCGAATACACATAGTGAAAAGCATTTGCTTACTTTAAGCAGAAATACAAGTTTTTGTCAGTCTTTTATGAAGAAGATTAATATTTCCACTACTGTATCAGACGAAGATATTGCTCCAGAAAGTAATTTGATCTATAGTTTGCCTAAAAGTTCTGGATTTGACTATGAGGCAATACAGACAATAATTGACCTACTTCTTCAGCTTCGTGCTGCTCAGAGTGATCAGAATGTATTTGTACAAAATAATACTGTAGTTCGTCAGCAGATATTAAGTCAGCTCAAAAACGAGCTTATGAGAGTCCAGGGTGGACTTACCCAAAATCAAATACAAAAATTAAGGGTTGTATCAAGTAATACTTTTGATGAGGATACATTAAATGAACTTCTGAATTCGCTTTTAGAAGATTCAAAAAAAAAATTAGATAAAAATAAAGATAAAAGACAAGATAATGTATTCGTATCTAAAAATACGAATACTGAAATATTACATAATTTAAATGAAAAATATACCAAACTTATTAATTCAACAAGACATAATGAACATATCGTAAATGAAGTATTAAATAAGGTATATAGAAAAGAAAACGTAAATGAATATATAGATGAAAATATCCCGAATTTAGAATATGATCAGAGAAAACAGCCTTCCGAGAAAATTGTTTCAAAAGAAATAAGAAATAAGGAAGTTCTTGAAAATCAAAGAAGCATAAGTAATCTACTTAGAGAAGAAAATATTTCTTATCAGAAAAGAATTTTAAATAAATATAATCTTGTACCTAAAATTCAAAAATCCCATACGGATCTTATAATATCTGATTTAAAGGAAAAATATAGATCCGTAGCTGCTAATATATTTGAAAGAGTTTATTCTAAGTATAGGTTGTTTGATAAACCTCAGATTGAATACGGAGCCTTGGAGAATAGTGTAAAACGTACTTTGAGGTTTAGCGTTAAAGATCAGCAAATTTTAAAGAGTAAAAGAAAAAATATAGTTTCTTATGAGGATGTAGAGACTCTTAATAAGAAGCAAATTTTGAATATATCTAGGTTAGTATCTCAAGTAGACAAAGTAAGTTCAAAAATTTCTACTCTTAATTTGTCTCAGGAGCTTAAAGATACTGTTTTAAATATATGGCAAAATGCTTATTCAAAGTATATTAATTCTTTTGAAGAATCTAAAAACGTAAATCAAAACGTTGTGCGCGAAAATGAATATGAAAATATATCTAAGAGTAATATTGTATACTCAAATGTTATTAATTCATATGACAAAGTTAAGGAACAAGTTTGTAAAGAAATAGAGGATTATTATACTCAAAACAATATTGTATCTAAGGAAAGCAAGACTTTAAAAAATATCCTCGTTAAAGTCCTTGAAAAAAAGGAACTTTCGGATTTATATAGTGAAGTTATTAATAAAAAAATTACCCATGCCCGTACTAATGTAATAAATGATTCAGAAACTAAAATTACAAATACTAAACAAGATAATTTACTGATAAATAAAAGAAAATTTTTAAGGCAAAATGTAGATATTTCTGAAATAACAAATAAAGATTCTTTTATATATAAAACAATAGAGTCCAGTGTAAAGAAAATACTTCAAAGTAATGTAAAAGAGAACATATCTGAAATATTTAAAGATGAAAATTATCAAAGAGTATTTACAGATATTATAAGAAATATAAGAAAAACACAGATTTCCAGATTAAATCAAATAGAAAAAGAAAAGAAAGTTAAAGAAAAACATAAAACAAAATATACTTCAGATACTACTATAAAAGAAAAAAAATTAGTTGATAAATTAGAAGAAAATATTTATGACAGAAATATATTTAAAGTAAGTGAAGTTGTTAAAAACATTCAAAGAAATGAAAAGTTAAAATTAAAAGAAAATATTACTAATTTAAGAAAAAATATACTCGTAAATAAAATAAATAAAGAGCTTACAGTAAACCTTTTAGACAAACAAGAGTATAAAAATTTAACATACGACAGGTATGCTGTTGTAGATAAACATTATTTGCAAACTCAAAAGATAAATGAAAAACAAGTAGAGCTTGGAATTAAAAGCATCTATGAAGATAAGGTTCTTGAAAAGACAAGTCAAAAAAGAAAAACAGTGAAATTTGGCGAGGAACCTAAAAAACCTTCAAGACTTGATAAGCAAATAGATTTGGTATCTAAAATTATTAATAAATCTTTAGTTTCTGAGATACTTTCAAATAAAGAATATATTAATATAGACAATATAAAAAGCGACGTAGTAAAAAACTATAAAATACAAGTAAATAAAATTAAGAAAAAGACTTTAGAAACTAATCTTGAACGTTTATATCAAGATCAGCTAAATAAAGTTGAGAAAATAAACCGTAAAGTTACTCAGACCGATAGAATAATATCTAGGATAAGTAAACTTAAAAATACTGTGGATACCATTTATAAGGTATCTAATAAATCGAAAATACTTGAGTTTTTTACGAAAAATCATAATATTAAAACTCAGGATATTAAAAATCTTATATCTAACAGACATTATTTTGATACAACCAGAGAGTATGAAGAAAATATAAGGTCAAATGTAAGAAATTTATTTCAAGAAGAAATATCTAGGACGAACAGAGTATACAGAACAGATACAGACTATAGTCTAGATGTTAATAAGGTGATGCAGTCTGAGTTAGTTAAAGAAGTTTCTGAAAATATTCAAAAAAATATACTTAATTCATCAAAAATTATAAATAAAGATATTATTAATAAGAATGTACTTTCAGGAATATTAAATGTTAACGAAAATGAAAGTTCTAATTTTATAAATAATCTTTATTTAGATATTTTAAATAAAAGAAAAAATAATAGTAAAAAAACAAAAAATATTAACACTATATTAAAGAGAAATTTGGTTAATAATATAGTTAATAATGATTTACATCTTTATGATGAAACTCAAAAAGTTTACAGAAATGATATTGTTACTACTCAAATTCAAAGTGAAAATATAAATGTCAAAAAAGATACGACCATAACTGATAATAAATTTGTAAATGAAAAGGTAAAATTGGTAACTGAAAATATTTTAAATAAAGTTTTGAGAACCAATATGCTTATGCGTAAAAATGTTAATGCTTCTAAAGATGTTTTTAATATAGAAAATATTAGCGAAGTATATAGAGATATACCTTTAACCGTTAAAGAAAATATTAATCAAGTTTATAGTGTGGAAAATTTTATTCCAAGAAAAAAATTGAAATCTTTGGCTCCAAAAGTGATAGTAGATAAAACAGTAACTCATCAGCAAAAAGATATTTATAGAGATGTTATTCAAAGCATTCGTTCTTATTATAACGACGTTATTGAAGATATGGGAAGAGAACATTTAATAAAAGAAAAAAGGATATTACAAGATGAGAATTTCCATAGAAATGTTATAAAAAAAGATATGGTCTATAAATCTCCGATAAATTTAGACAAAGTTGAAGATAAAAATTTTAATCCGAAGAAAGAGGGGAAAAAAGATATATTCCACCCCGATATAATAAAGAAAAAAGTTTCCAAAGAAGAATACGAGTCACAAAATAACTTATATCAACCTAAACAAAAAAATTTACAAAAAAAAGAGAAAATTCTTAATAAAAATGATATAATAGGGATTATTAAATCATACATAGGTGATATAAGTGCTGAAAATATATCAAAAGTTGTTATGAAAAAAGTAGAAGACAAGATAAATTTTGATAGAAAAAGAAAAGGAATTTTATAAAATTTAATTTTTAATTTATAGAGGTATGTAATATTATGATGACAGAGTGGAGCAGCTATTTAAAAAAATATGATAATTGCATTCAACCTGCGGCAAAAATATCAATATCAGGGAAAGAATGGTCATCAAAAACGGTATTAGTTACAAACATTGAAGTTTCAATTTCTGTTGGGCCAGAGGCCAGTACTTGTATGGTGGATTTTACCACTACTTTGCCGGACTTTAGCGATAAAAGCATGAGCCTGGATTCAGATCTTGCTAAAGTAAAGTTGGGAGTAGATATAGACGTGTCGTTGGGCTTTTTTGTTGAGGGACTTTCAGGACGTACAGCTGAACTTAAACAAGTTTTTGTTGGTTATATATGTGATATAGAAGTCAATGTTAAAGAAGGGAAACAAGTAATACTGACTGTTAAAGGTATGGATGCTAAATTATGGATGATGCCAAGCCAAATAATTGAGCTTAAAAAAGGAAGAACTAAAATATCGGACGTGGTAGCTGATACAGTAAATAACTTTACAGATAAAATTAAGGGAAAAACAATAAAAATAGATGGTGAACCTACCCTCGAAAGACTAATTTGGCAAATGAATGAGAGCCATTATGAATTTTTGTGTAGACTAGCGGAACTTTCAGGATGCTTTTTTTATATTAGTTTGGGGGAACTTTATTTTACGAGTGTTTCTGAACTTCAAAGCGACGGAGTTACGCTTACTCCAGGTATAGGAATACATGAACTTAATGTTACAACTAGTGTTTGGGGACAACTTAAGGAAGTTACACATGTGAGTTTGGATCCAAAAGATTTTACTACAAAAATACAATCTACAGTAACTTCTTCAAGTATAACAAAGTATGGAGACGGAAAAGCTTCTACAAGTTTAACTTCAAATATAAGTGCATCGTGTGCAAGGCACATTGTAGATTATTCTATATCGTCAGTAGCAGAAGCCGAATTTAGATCAGAGGCTCTTTATAATAGAACAGCCATAGATTTAGTGAAAGGAAAATTTTTGGTGGCAGGAATTCCAGATATTACGGTTGCATCTGGACTTAAGACTAGTGGCTATGGTCAGCCAATTGATAATACTTATATTATTACGGAAATAATACATCATTGTGATATAGGAAACTCAAAATTTACTACGGAAATATCAGCTAGTTCAAGTAAAGTAGATCCTTTAACTGCAAGTTCTTGAAGTTCATTCTAATTTTGAGGGGGAAAAAATTAAATGCTAAAAAATATGCTAAATGGATTACCTATTATGACTGGTAAAGTAAAAGAAATTGGTACAGATGAAGATAAACTTAATAAGATAACAGTAACAATACCAATTTTGGATGATATGGAATTAGAAGCCAGGATATTATATCCTATAGCAGGAGATAAATATGGATTTGTTTGGTCTCCTGATGTTGGACAAGAAGTATTACTTGGATTTCCGTACGGTGAGATTAATCAACCGGTAATATTGGGTGCAATGTATAATGAAAAAAATAAGCCTCCGCAGGAGCTTAAAAAAGAAAATCAAGATATTTACTATATATCTCAGGTTGGAAATGAAATTGTTATGCACGACGAGGAAGATAAATCTAAGATAGAAATAACTACTCAAAAGGGTCACAAAGTAATTTTAGATGACGAGGAAGAAACTTTTACTGTACAGTCTAAATAAAGGGAGGCTACTTTATTATGTCGGATAATTCATTGATATTTGATTTAAAGAATGGCGAACTTACAATGCAATTAAAGAAAAAGATAGTTTTAAAGGCAAATAGTGATACTGCAACAGTTGAAGACGGTAATGGGATGGCGGTAAGCAGCAGTCAGGGTAAATTTACTGCTGAATGTAACAACATTGAGTTGACAGGAAATGCTGGAGTTAAAATTGAGAGCAAAGCATCTCTTGAGGCAAAAGGAGCAACTTTTAACTTAGAAGGTTCAGGAACAGGCAATGTAAAGGCCGGTATATTAAATCTTAATTAGTGTTATTTAAACAAACATTTTGGGAGGTGCTTGGAAGTGGCTACTATAAAAGGATGGAAATTCCCTGTTCAAGTTGATAAAAGTACAGGAAGAATTATGACGGTGGAAGATAATGAAAATGTAAAGCAATCTGTAAACATTATTCTTAGAACAGAAAAATATGAAAGAAAGATTTTTCCTACTTTTGGTACAGATATGCGATCATATATGTTTGAGATTGTTGATCAGACATTTATATCTATGATAAAAAGTACAGTTACCGGAAGCTTAAAGAAATGGGAAAGTCATATAAAGGATCTTAATGTTAATGTAAGAGCTTCGTCTGGACCTATATGCAAGGTGGAAACTATTATTGATTATTTTACGGATATTGCTCCTGTTCAAGAAAGGGTTTCTAAAACTATGGATATGAGTGGTATAAAATAAGATCTGTGTAGGGGACATAAAACATGAGTGGAGTACCTAAACTTGATAAGAGAGATTTTAAAAGTTTAATGAAAGAAGTCAAAAATTTAGCAAAACAGTATACGCCTGAATGGAATTTTGAAGAAAATAGTTCAGACGTAGGTGTAATATTTGCTAAAATTTTTTGTAATATGATGGAGAGTACTATCAGTAGATATAATAAAACCTCCTACAATTATTATCTTACATTTTTAAATATGATTGGAACTAAACTTCGACCCGCTTCTGAAGCTTCCGGAATGATAATGGTTACAGTAACAGAAGGATCTAATGGGGCTTACATAGAAAAAGGAACCCCCGTTTTCGCTAACGCCGATACTGAAAATGGTGTTGCTATATATGAGACAAAAGATAGTTTGTTTGCCGTTGATACTAATATAGATAGTGTTTTTTTTACGGATGGATTGTCTAACTCTATATGTAAAGTTTATTCAATGTCAGGAGAAGAAAATGAGAAGGTAGGATCGTTTAGAATATTTGATAATGTATCATATGAAAATCTTCAGCATCATGAATTTTATTTTGGTGATGACGTAGTTTTTAATGTTAAAAAGTCTGATATAACATTTTTCTTTTATAATAATATGTCAGTAAAAAGGGAGAAAGCTCTGCTTGAAATATTTAGTGATAAGGATAATGTAAGGTGGCAGTATAAAAATAAAGAAGGTTGGAAGGACGTATCAAAGGTAGACAAAGTTGAAGGTGGAGTAAGATTACAATTTGAAGATGGAACTGTTCAAAGTGAGATAAATGAAATAACGTCAAGATTTATTAGATGTAAATTTAAAAAATTGCCTGATGATGATATTTCGGTTACGAAAATAAAATATAAATCTGCATGTAAAGAAATAGTCCCTGACTCTATGTACTCTGATAATGCTGAACTTACTCCCACAGATTTTTTTCCATTTGAAGAGCAGTATACTATGTATAGTAACTTTGCTTTTGCATGTGGAGAAGCATTCACTAAAAAGGGAGCAGACATAGAAATAAATGTTGATATGCAATTTGTTAAGGTTGCCATTAATTCCGGTGCTGGTAATGCAGGAAAAAGGTATAAATATATTATGACGGATATGGACTTTGCAAGTTTAGAACCTTCTGATATTAGAATTGAAAAAGTGGCCTGGGAGTACTGGAACGGAAAGGGTTGGTCCAGGTTAATGCCTGATAATACTGGTGAAGATTTCTTTAATTTAGAAGGCGGCAAAAAAGTTGTAAGAAAATTAAAATTTAAGTGTCCTGATAATCTTGAAAGCGTAATGATAGGATCTAGTGATGGCTTTTTTATTAGAGTGCGTATCGCAAAAATGAATAATCAATTTGACGTTTTTGCAAATTATATTACACCTTACATTCATAATATATCTATAAGTTATGATTATGGCGAAGGTGGGAATGTATGTGATAAAGTTATAGTGCATTCGGATTTGAGAGAAGAAATTTTCGATGTTAATCAGGATAAAGAGGTAAAATTAGTTGGAAAGACACTTTGCGAATGTCCTGCAATGTATCTTTGCCTTACAAAGCCATTAAGAGAAGGTACAATAAGACTTTTTGTAAATATAGAAGATGGTATTCATAGACATAATCCTACGCTTAAGTGGGAATATTGCGCAGATGACCATAAAGGTTCAAGTAAATGGGAACATATTGACGTAATGGATCTTACTAACGGTTTTTCACATAGTGAGACAGTTACTATGATTGGAAAAAACGATTTTAAAAAGACAACTCTTTTCAAAAAAACAGGGTATTTTATTAGGGTTTTAAACCCTGATATGAAGTATTCAAATAATGACAATATTGCTAGTCGCCCAATAATAAACGATATAAAGTTTAATGCCGTTGAAGTAGTCCAAAATGATACTCGTCCACCGGAGTATTTTTCGATAGATTACGATGAAGAAAATAAATTATGTAAATTATCCTCTCAAAATGCTTCAAACGTCACAGTTTGGGTTGATGAATTTGGCAAACTTTCTACTAGTGAACAGGAGGAATTCTTAGATCCAACAAATAAAGATGCGAAACCGGAATATGATGAAGTCGGAAACTTAGAAAGACTTTGGGTTAAGTGGAAACCGGTTCCTAACTTGGTAAGCTTTGGAGTAAATGATAGAGTATATGAAGTTGATTATCCTAAAGGAGAAATCTTATTTGGAAATGGGAGGCATGGAAAAATTCCTACCGCTCAGTATAATGAAAGTATAAAAATAACGTATTCTATTTGTAATGGAAAAAAGGGAAATATTGATAAGGGTAAGGTTAAAGATTTTGTAAATAATATTCAGAATGTAAATAGTGTGACAAATGTCAGTCCTATAATGGGGGGAGTAGATATTGAAAGTGTTGATAACGCTGCAAAACGTATGTTTGAACAAATTTCTTCCGGAAATAGATTAGTTACACTTTCAGATTTCGAAGATTCAATAAAATTTAATGATAGAAATATATATAAGGTAAAATGCCTATCCCATATTGACGAATATAATAATCCATGTATAGGAGTTACGTCGATAGCTGTATTACCCAGGGAGTATATGCAGGGATATGAAAAATTTCAGGGAATAAGAAATAGAATATGGAAGTTTATTGACGAAAAGGCTCACGCTCCTTTACCTTTGTCTACGAGACTTAGAATTTTTGAAGTTGGATATGTGGAAACATCGGTAGGTGTAGATGTTGTCATAAGTGACTTTAATGATTATCAGAGTGTTCACCAGGGAATAAGGACGAGACTAAAACAATTCTTAGATCCAGTTACAGGGAATTTTTCAAAGAAAGGCTGGAACATAGGGGAATTTCCAAGAAAAGAACTTATTTATAATTGCATAAAGGTAGTAGAAAATATAAGATTTATAAAGAATGTAAATATATTTACTTATATGGTAACAAAAGAGGGAAAGAAAGAACTTAGTTTTGATAAAATAAAGCGGCAAAATTTTGTTGTCCCAATTTTCGGAGAACCAAAAATTAATATTACGGTAGAGTAAAATATGGGGGCTAGTAGGCGATGATAGAACTTGAAAATTTGGATAATCAGCCAATAGAAGATATTTTAGAAGAAGCCAAAAAGCAAATAATATATTTAAATTCCGACTGGACAAATCATCAAGAATCTGATCCGGGGATTACTTTGATTGAACTTTTCGTGTGGCTAAAATCTGTTCAGCACGAATATCTAAACCGTATATTACCCGGGGTAAAACATAAGTTTTTAAATCTTTTGGATATAAATTTAAAAAGAAATGCCGGTGCGATAACATTACTGGAAATTTCAAATATTACTCAAAATATTGCTATACCTAGAGGGACCAGATGGAAAACAAACAATATGGTTTTTGAAAATATTAATCAGCAGATGGTTATTAATTCTGAAATTTTGAGTGTAGAGTTTGATAATCCTGGATTTATATCTGAAGAAGAGTATTATAAGTTTGATGGCAGCAGAAGTTTCTACTTGTTTGGTGAGAATTTTAGAAAAGCGGATAAATATCTTCCCCGAACTGTTACAATAAATTTTAGCAAAGAATTTCCTAATTCTGAAGTAATAAATTTATATTTCGATGTTTGTAACGATGATGAAAATATATCTAGAAATAAAATACCGGATGGAAGTGAATTCGATGAAATAGCACAGGTTAAATGGGAATATTATGGATTGCAAAATGAAGTTCTTGGTTGGCATCAGGTAGATATAATAACGGATTATACTCATTGTTTCTTATTTACAGGGATTGTCAGGTTCAGAATAAACGGAAAGATGAAATCTATTGATGGGGTATATTCGATACGTATTAGTTTGATAAAAAATGAATATGATTTCCCTCCGAAAGTAAAAAATATAATTCCAAACGTATTTTACGTAAAGCAAGGAATTACTAAATGTGAAAATATTATTATTAAGAAGAAACATCTTAAAGAAGATTTTAGAGCTGAAATAAGTTCCCATATTTTTATCTATGGTAATTGTGATGTGTATATAAAGAAATTTGGAGGATGGGTTCAGACAAAAGATTATACTGTGGACAAGAATATAGATACGGGGATGTTTACACTTAAAATAAATAATGCTGAAAAGATCATAAAAGATTATTCTTATGAAGATGAATTTCTACTAGTAGTTGCATACGATAAAGATATTCAGGACAAAATAGTCCTTGGAGATGGCACAGGGGCATCTGCACAATTTTTTGAGTTTAGATATGATAATGTTTTGTATGATGGAGTAGAATTATTAATTGGAGAAGAGAAAGAAGGAGAAACCGTATTTTATAAGTGGACAAGAGTTGACAATTTCTTTTCTTCAAAGAAATATGACAGACATTATGTACTAGATGAGAAAAGAAGAGCTATTCTTTTTGGTGATCATCATTATGGTATGGCTCCAAGGCTTGGTAAAAATAATATAAAATTTTGTAAATTAATATTTTGTGAAGGGGAACATTCAAATATTAATCAGGGAATGATTAATCAGGTGGATACTAAAAATGAAATTTTAAAAAAAGCTCGTATTTTTCAGATTTGTTCTGCTGTTGGAGGAAGAGATAACGAAACAATAGATAAAGCAGCAGCAAGGGCCGCCGTTTTGTTTAATGATTGTGGTAGAGCGATTACTTCTGATGACTATACTAATATAGTGAAAAATACACCTGGTCTTATGTTTAAAAATGTTAAAGTACTTCCTAATTATATGCCGGGAGAAGATTGTACCAGACAAAACTGTATTACAATAGCTGTTCGGTGGAATGACAAAGTAGGACTACCTCTTCCCAAAAGTTATGAAAATAATATTATGAGGCAAATAAATAAATACCGACTTATAAATACCAAGATTAAAGTCGTGGGTCCGGAATATATTGGTTTAATAGTGTCTGGTGAAATTATAGTGAAATCTTTTTACAGGCCGGAAGATAAATTAATAGAAAAATATATTGAAAAGTTTGTTCAAAAAATCAATTTAGATTTAGGAAAAGTATTTCATTTTGGAGATATATTTGGAGAGCTCGATAAATTGGATTATGTATCTTATCTTGAAAGGCTTAGAATTACCCCGATTGGCAACTATATTGAGAAAACGGTTTCAGAAGATATTATTGTACCGCCAAATGGAGTTTATTATATAGATAAGATAGATCTGAATTATATTAAAAGTTCCGAAATATACGGTGATTAAGGAGGTGTTTTTTTGGCTTCAGGTGCAAAGTATTTTATAATCAATAGAGAAGATGATTGGAAATATAAAAGTATAATTAGGGATGTAATGTTTGAAGAAGATATGTTGCTGTCTAATAATAAGTCAGGTGAAAATGGAATATATATATCTAGTTCATTTGATACTTTACAAAATGAAACTGTTTGGCATAGAATGCGTTTAAACTATGATTTGCCCAATGATGCTTTATTAAAGCTTAGGCTTTACACAAGCGACAGTAAAAAGGTACTTATCCCGGCTTTAAATGGAAAAGGACTAGTGGAATCAGATATAGACGATTATATTTTAGACGATAGTATAGATATAAATAGGAAGATTGATATATTTGATTACATAGGAGCTAAAAAGTATGAGAATCCTACGGATATATTAATGTTTGATTTAAAGGGAAGATATTTATGGATTTGTATGGAGCTAATAAATTATAGTCATAGTAGAATAAAAATAAAAGACGTAAAAATAGAATTCCCAAAGGTAACATTTACAGATTATTTGCCGGAAATATATAAAGAACATGATGGTAAAGGTTCATTTTTAGAAAGGTTTTTAGGAATATTTCAGTCTATTTATGTAGATCTTGAAGATAGAATAGATAATACACCGATAAATTTTGACCCTGAAATGACTAGTAAAGATTTTCTCGTATGGATTTCAAGGTGGCTTTCTATAAAAGATGCATTTATATGGGGAGAAGAAAGATTAAAAATCCTTTTAAAACAAGTTACGAATATATATAAATCTAAGGGAACAAAACAGTCTATTTCAAGGATCGTAGAGGAATTTGTGGGTGTTGAACCTATAGTAGTAGAACAATTTGATATAAAAAATAATCAAAATTATGAAATACAAAAAAATAATATAGAAAGATTATTTGGAGATAACGGTTATGTGTTTACTGTTATACTTAATGAAAAGTTTGTAAAGAGCCCGGAAGACTACATTGAGATACTTAGAATAATAAATACTGTCAAACCTATAGATTCTATTTGTAATTTAGTAGTACTTAACGATAAAATATATCTAGACCATCATTGTTATATTGGTATAAATTCATATATAGCTAAAAATTATGAATTTGTAATAGACGCAAAGGAAAAAGATTCTAATACTTTAATGCTAGTAGATGCTGCACCAAAGGCATCGAGAAGACGGAAAAATAAAAAGAAAAGAGGAACTAAATATGAATAATAAGCAGTATTACTCATGTGATAGAAACCATTATTTCTTTGGTAAACTTATGACGGTTAGAGATTTTGAGAGTGAGCAAACTTATTTTAATTCTAAAAGAAGGCTTGGAAACAGAATGCTCAACGGAGTGGGAATTGTTTCGGGACTCGATATAATATTAGTTGATAATAAAACATTTTCTCTTGAATCCGGTATGGCTCTTGACTATATGGGTAGAGAAATAGTTGTACCGGAGCCTTGCGTTAGAAGACTAAATGTTATAAAAGGGTTCAATGAGAATAAGGATAAGAAAATAGTATATTTATGTTTAGGATATAAAGAGAAACTTAAAGAGACAACTTTTTCCGTTGCGGGATCTGGTAAGTCAAATGGTGTAAGTGAGGAATTCAATAGGGTAAGTGAAGGATATGAATTATTTCTTACTTCTGTAAAGCCAAAGGAAGAAAAATTAAAGCTTGATAGTTTAGTAAAACAACGTATTACAGTTTATGATAAAGATGGAATAAGTATAATTATTGAGATGGATAGGTATGTAAATCCATCAGGGAAACTATCTATTAGAACTATTTTCCAGAAAGAAAATGTGGAAGCTCCCATAAAGTATTCTTTTACTGTTCGCGGAGAGTTTTTCAAATCCTCAGAAGACGACAGTGAAGAGCTTAAAATAGATTATCATGAAACTGAAATTTCAACGTATAAAAGTGAATACAAAGAATATAGTATGAACTGTGATGCAAATGTTGATACTCTTGCTGAGCTTCGTATCGATAAAGATTCTTTTAAACTTGAAGTTGGTTCAGATACATTAAAAATATCAGAAGATATAGTCCTACCTCTGGCAATTAGAGATACTTCTATAAAAGATATAATTATAGATCAGTACTATTCAAAGCATTTTGACGAAATTATAGATGACGTTGATGACAAATATATATATCTTGCAAAATTTCATCTTATAACAAATAAATTAACATATTTTATTGAAGAATTTGAAAAACATCCGTTTAAACAATATCTTTTTAGTAATGAGCTTCTAAAACTTTTAGATGATTTGAAGACATCAGAAAAAGTAGAAGTTATAAATAAAAATGATGCTGAAAGATTTATTGAAGCTGAAGAAGCGCAGCCTAAAGTTTTAGACCTTCCAGAACCTAAAATAGAAAATGTTACAACTGGAGTAGAAAGAATAAATTTAGGATTTAATCCAAAAGTAGGAAGATGTTTTTATTCATATGAGTTTGTACATGGGCTTGGAGAAGGAAATATAGCTGTAGTAACGGCTATCGACAACAAAGCCAATTATTTAACAGATGATAAAGGGTTACTTATATTTGGAGATAAGGGTATTTTTACCAAGGAAGAGATATCAATATCTGCTCCAAACGTACAAATAGCTGCGGTATCTAATTCTGAAAAAGGTACTATAAAATTAGGAGTAAAATTAATGGAGAAAACTACTCTTCAAGCCGTAGATGTAAGATGGTGGGCTATTAAACCCGCAGAAGTCAAGAAAGAAGAGGAAGACTTAGTAATAGATGAAAGCGTAAGGGTAATCATAACGCCTAATACCGCTAGGGTAAAACCTCTTGAACAGATAAGATTTAGTGCTGTAATAGAAGGGGCAAGTAGTCAGGAAATACGCTGGGCTATGGCAGAAAACAATACCGGTACTATTGATAATAACGGTCTATATACTGCTCCGTCTAAGGAAGGCGTGTACGAGATTAAAGCATATAGTGTCAAATTCGAAAATAAAAGTGATTCTGCTTACGTTGTTGTTAGTGCATCTGACTAATTTTATGTGAACTACTCATATAATGATATTAATTCGGGTTGAGCATAATAAAGTAGTGTTGCTGTACTG
>CAYQCM010000005.1:20739-25797 GCA_964416045.1 uncultured Eubacteriales bacterium
TAGGGGTCTTTTGTTGGGGGTTATTTTTGTTAATTTCAAAAAAATTATTTTGATTATCAGAAATTAGTAGAGTGTTTTCGTCGGCTAAAACTGCATTTCCGTTTTGTAAGCACATCATAGGAAAATAAATAGTATAATTGTCCATTAATAATGTATTTACTGCTGGACAAACACGATGAAACTCAGATGATGGAATGCGTTGATTTTGAGATTTATGATATGACGGTACAGGTGATTGATACTGCACCCGCGCAGCAACAAAGTCCTCTGCCATATCTACTAACACCTCTCCTACTGTTCTCCTACCTAATAATTTTAATATTTGGTTAATTTCCCAAATACTTATTATATAGCATCCCGTAGATACTATAGGTTTGAGTAATCCATTAACTAATATAAATTTTTGAGCTTTTATAAGATTTTTTAAAATTTTTAATGCCATTTCTTTTTTATAATTAAGATGTTGATTAGTTTGTTCTGGTATCTTATGATACGAATTTTGTATTTTTTCAGCTTAAAAATGTGAATGAAAGAACAACAAACTGATGGATAAACATAGTGAAATAAATTTTTTCATATATTTCCAAATTACCTTTCTGTTTTATTTTTATTTTAACGTAGTATTAATTATAAGCCAATATTTTTGAGGTGAAAAAATTGAAAATATCTGCGTCGATTTTAGGTTGTGACTTTTCGAAAATGGGACAAGAAGTAAAAAAAGTAGAAGATGCTAAAGTAGACATTATACATTTGGATGTAATGGACGGACGTTTTGTACCTAACATTTCTTTTGGTCCGGCGGTTATAAAAAGTCTAAGAGGTTATACGAATTTACCTTTTGAAGTACATTTAATGATTTCTGATCCTAGAAAGTATCTGAAGGACTTTGTAAATGCCGGAGCTGATACGATTGTTTTTCACGTGGAGATAGAAGACGATATTTTAGAAATTATAAGAGAAATAAAAAATCATGGTAAAAAAGTTGGTCTTGCGGTGAATCCGGAAACTGACATCGAAAAAATATTTCCGTATCTTAAATATTTGGACTTAGTAATAATAATGACCGTCCACCCCGGCTTTGGAGGACAGTCATTTATGAAAGATCAAACCTATAAAGTAAGAAAGTTAAAAAATAAAATGATGGAAATTAATAAAAAAGGCTTAGAAGTTGAATTTGATGGAGGAGTTAATCTTGACACTATAAAATTTGCTAAAGAAGTATGTGTAGATATATGCGTTTCTGGATCATTTTTATTTAATTCTAAAAATATTTCTCAAACAGTTAAATTATTAAAATCATAAATTAATTAGTGATTTCATCTTTAAATTTATATTCATCAAATACTTTGTATATAAATATCGAAACAAACCCGAGTATTACTGTTAGAAAAGCGCTAAATATTGTTATTTTTATAGAAAAGAATTTATGCATTATAAAATATAGTCCAAAAAAGCTTATAGATATAAAATATAGAAGTATTTTTCTTAGTTTATTCAGGGGAACACAAAGTTTATATATAAATAATATTCCTATAAATCCCGTAAGCATTACGCATATACTGGAGTAAACGTTTTTACTCAGGCCAAAATTTTTATAGCAAAATATGCACATAACTATGCTTAAAAATATTGTTATTGAGGCAGGTACGGATTTACTGAATATGTTTTTGAGCAAGTTACCGGTAACTTTATTTTTATTTGGCTGGAGAGCAAGTACGAATGACGGTATGCCTATTGTAAGAGAACTTATTAATGTCATTTGTATCGGTGTAAAAGGATATGGAATTGATGCAAATACGAAAAGTGCGGCTAGAAGTATAGAATATAAAGTTTTAGCCAGGAATATAGACGAAGATTTCTGTATGTTATTAATTGCTCGTCTTCCTTCAAAAAGTATTTTGGGAATAGCTGAAAAATCAGAATTCAGAAGTACTATATGAGATATACTTCTAACCGCCTGACTTCCCTGGGCCATTGCAATACTGCAATCGGCTTCTTTTAGTGCAAGAACGTCATTAACGCCGTCCCCAACCATAGCTACGGTATGGCCACTGCCTTTTAGAGATTTTAAAATTTGCTGTTTTTGCATGGGGGTTACTCTTCCGAATATAGTGTATTTTTTTGCAGCTTTGGATATATCCTGGGGGGTTTTTAATGTTGAGCAGTCTATAAATGAAGACGCATTTTTTAAATTTACAGATTTAGCAACTTTAGATACAGTTAAAGGATTATCTCCCGAAATTATTTTAATATCTACTCCTTGATCGGCAAAATATTTTAAAGTTTCTCTGGCGTCTTTACGCACTTTATCTTTTATCAAGATTAAAGCCATGGGGAGCAATTCTTCAGGTAGATTATTGTTATTTTTAAAATCATTTTCTGAAATTGCCAATACAAGTACTCTGTAGTTTTCAGAGTACTTTTTTATTTCCTCCTGAACTTTTAAAAGATGTCTACTTGGCAAAACAAATTCAGCGGCCCCGAGAATATAAGTTTTATTGTCTTCTAAATAGGCACCGGACCATTTTTTTTCTGAAGAAAACGGAACTATCTTTTTTGGGGGGATTAAATTTTTACCGGTATAAAATGTTTCTTTAATGGCGTTAAATGTTTCATTTCTGTCTTTAAGTGCCCCGGACAATAAGTTTAATGCTTGTTTTACTTCCTTTTCAGAAAATTCATTTTTAGGAATTACTTCTTCAACTTCAAATGTTCCTTCTGTAATGGTACCTGTTTTGTCGAGAAACATTGTATCTACTCTTGCAAGTGTTTCGATGCAGTAAAGGTCCTGAACTAACACTTTGTGCTTTGCAAGTCTTATAATGCCAACTGCCAGAATAGTACTTATTAATAGAACAAGTCCTTCAGGTATCATGCCTATCAGTGCAGCTGAAACGGATACCACAACAGGTTCAAGATTATAATTATAGATTTTAAGTTGCCTGTAAAAGAGGATACATCCTATAGGTACTATTACTATGGATATAAATTTAACTATTTTATTAACGGTTTCCATTATTTCAGATTTAGTAGTTTTTATGTATTTTGTTTTAGATAAGATTTTGGAAACGTAATTTTCACTTCCCACTTTTTCGACTTTTGCAGTGCAGTCCACGGAACTTACAATAAAACTTCCTGATAATAAAATGTCGCCCACGTTTTTTGTAATTAGGTTTGGTTCCCCTGTAAGTAATGATTCGTTGACTTCGCAAGATCCTTCCACAACAGTGCAGTCTGAAACTACTTGGTCCCCCGAAAAATGACAAACTATATCATCAACTACTAAGTCTTCTTTTGGTATTTTTATTTTTTTGCCGTCCCTAATTACCGTTATAGTACTGCACGATATAAGGCCCAGCTTATCAACGGCAATTTTAGAACGTATTTCTTGAATGATTCCGATTATTGAGTTGCATATTATAACCCCCATAAACATAAGATTTTTATATGAACCTACATATATAAGAGCAAGTGCTAATACTACGTTTATAAGATTAAATAATGTAAAAGTATTATCTTTGATTATTTGTGAAATAGTTTTGGTAGGTATTGTTTTATCAACATTGTTTAGCCCTTGTTTTGTTCTTTCTTCTACCTGTTTTTTTGTTAATCCGGTTTTTATATTTACATCAAATCTTTTTATTTTTTCGATCATATTATAGTTCCTTTCGCAAAGAATCTTATACTAGTTTTGATTATAAAGTAATATTTTACAAAGTCAATTTATATTATTGATATTAAGTAAGAGGTGAATAGCTTTGATATGCAGGATAGTTGAGATGAGAAATAAAGAGGTTATAAATGTAAAGGACGGGTGCAGAATTGGATGTGTAAATGACGTGGAGGTAGACATGAAATGTGCAAAACTCGTTGCAATAGTTATATACGGAAGACTTAAATGTTTTGGTCTACTTGGAAGATGTGAAGACATTGTTATTAAATGGGAAAATATTGAAGTCATAGGAGAGGATACAATACTTGTTAAGTTTAATCCTGTTTGTAATAGGAGAAGGAGGTCGAGAATGTTTAAACAGTTTTTCAAGATATAAAAAATACTTTTTGGGAGTGAAGATTTAATGAAGATTATAAAATATACTAATAAGAATATAAGTTCGTTTTATATTGTAGTAAGTTTATGTGTTGTATTTTTTTCTTTTTTGGCGTTTGTAGCTTATGGAAAAATAGAAGATAAAGCTTCAAACCAAAAAATAAGTAAAAATTATACTGT
This sequence comes from uncultured Eubacteriales bacterium, assembly GCA_964416045.1. Lineage (GTDB taxonomy): Bacteria > Bacillota > Clostridia > Oscillospirales > Acutalibacteraceae > CAQBRY01. The sequence continues at coordinate 24,968 of CAYQCM010000005.1, forward strand.
AATTTTAGATGCGGGGCATGGGGGAGAAGACGGAGGAACTGTTGGATTTGATAATATTTGTGAAAAGGATATAAATCTTTCTATAGCTCTGGGATTAAGAGATTTACTTGAAGCTTCAGGATATAGTGTTATAATGACCAGACAGGCGGATACGGCTATTTATGATGAAAGCTGTAAAAGTCTAAGGGAGAAGAAAAGATCCGATTTAAAGAATAGATTAGAAATAATAAAGGAAAATTCTCAGGATAGTAATATATTTATAAGCGTACATCAAAACAAGTTTACTGATCCTAAATACTCAGGTTCACAAATATTTTATTCTAAAAATAATCCGCTGAGTCAAGAACTTGCAAATTGTATTAAGGAGTCGATAGTTGAACTTATACAGCCTGATAATACTAGAGAAATAAAACCTGGAGATAAAAATATATATTTATTACATAATTCCGAAATACCCTCCGCTATAGTTGAATGTGGTTTTTTATCTAATGAAGAAGAAGCTAAAAAGTTGAATACGAAAAAATATCAAGGCCAACTAGCATTTTGTATTTATTGCGGCATAACTAATTATTTTGCAAATTTGTAGTATGGTGTTAAGACGAATTCATAAATTTGTATAATTTATATTAACTAAAATATTGACATAGAGATTACCACTGTAGTATACTTAAGAAAGTTTGAGTTTATGAAAAGTAAATTTCAAGCTTTTATAAACTAGCGAGAGTGGCGGAACTGGTAGACGCACTATCTTGAGGGGGTAGCGAAAATACTTTCGTGTGGGTTCAAATCCCGTCTCTCGCACCAGTATGGGTTGTCTTATGGGGCATGCC
>CAYQCM010000006.1:0-23345 GCA_964416045.1 uncultured Eubacteriales bacterium
GGGAGTGTGAAATGAAGATCTATTTAAAAGGTTATAGTTTTTTATAGATTCATAAATATCATTTTTTTTCATAAAAATAGATCCTTTCTAAGAATTGTCATAATTTTAAATATTATAGTAAACAATAAAAAATAGAAAGGGGAATTTATTATGGATTATTTAAAAGCTTTTATAGTTGGAGGATTATTATGCGTTATTGCACAGATACTTATTGATCGTACAAAAATGACGCCCGCCAGGATACTTGTATTGTTTGTAGTTTTGGGAGTGGTGCTTACTGCGGTTGGGGCTTACGAACCTCTGGTACAGTTTGCCGGAGCTGGGGCGACTGTTCCTTTGTCGGGGTTTGGTTATATAATGGCTAAAGGTGTTATACAGTCAATACAGGAACATGGTTTGATTGGAGCTCTTATGGGAGGTCTTACGGCTAGTGCTGCGGGGATATCGGCAGCTGTATTTTTTGGTTATATAGCAGCTCTTCTGTCTAAGCCTAGTGATAAATCTATATAAAACGTTGAGTATGTTTATAATTTTTGATAATAAATAATGTTTCAGTTGACAACTAATATATATAATATATAATAATGTATAATTGCGTTTGTTAGGAGGAATAATAATGAGTGTACCGAAGTTATCAACTGATCCTAAAGATGTGGAGCAATTTACGGCACATCTTTTTAGTAAGAGAGAGTTTCAAGATACGTATATGAAAGCGCTGAAAGAATTTTACAAAAAAGATGATGAAGGCAACGATAAAAAGGGAAAAAATATTATAAAAAAAGGCATAAAGTTCCTTAAAGTAAATTTTAAAAATGATGATAGTAAGTATGGATATGATGTAATGTATGAAAAAATATTTAAATTAAGTAAAACTTTAAGTGATAGTTCGTTAAAATCATTTATTAGTGGACTTGAAAAAATACAAAAAATATTGAAAAGCTATATAAAAAACAAAACCGAAGAGAAAAACAAAACCCAATATGTAGAAGAATTGAGTTTTCGACTTGGAACTGCCATAGACTATCTGAGGGGTTGGCTAACTCTGGAATCTGTAGAAGATATTTCTAATCGTGACCTTGCTGCATATTCCAAAGCTTTGATTCTGCATACCAATTTTAGGGAAATAGAAGATTTAGTTAAACGAATAGCAATTAAATTGTCTGGAGGATCTAACGATTCGAAACAAAAGATTATAAAGAAATCTTTTGAAGAAACTATTAATGTTAAATCAATATCTGCTAAATGTTATACTAAGAGTCAATTTAAGAAATTTATTGTACAGCCTCTGGCTGCTTTATGCGACGTGGATGACGCTGGTTATAAATTGCCGTCTGGGTTCAAGTCAGATTGTTATACTAAAATGGTGAAAACGCTTAAGGATCAGGTTAATAAGTTTCCTGATACGTCAATGGTCGATAAAGCTGGGGTTCGGAAGGTTAGGGATATTTTGCAGGGATATTATGGTAATAAGGATTCGGTTTCTAATAAGCAGCGTGCGGTTGGAGTGGTGCTTGATGCACGTATTGCCACTGAGGAATATATCGGTCAAACACAATCCGTTCTCAATATGACGCAAAAACAGTGGGATAATACGATAACTAGAGACATAGTATGCTATATGCAGGCTCTAGTGGATAACGATAGTATGAAGGCCTTTAGAGTTGCGTTGAATCGCGCTGCCATAGCTTTGACGAAAAAACCTGAATCTGAAGTAAAAAAAGAAAGTGGTGTATCGTTAATGAATAAATATAAATAATGTATATATTTATGATTTGAAATATATTAACTTTATCTTAATTATAAATAAACACAAATTTTATAAAAAAATATTGATTTCTAAAAAAAAATATGGTATCATATATTGGCATGACTGCAATTGATATGCGTTGAAGCGGGAGGTTGTGACTGGAAACGGTCAGTTTTTCCGTGGAGTATGTCCGATTTTAAACCGGGCGAAATTACAGATATTTTAGATAGTGCTAATATATAGCTGTTTATGTATCATAATTTTTTGGCTTATCCCGGATTTACTGCTAAGCGGTTAGTCCGGTAATTTTTTTGTTTAAAAAAAGAAAGTCAAAATTTGGATGCGCCCGCCAACTAATATGGTAAGGAGGCGATTTGGCATGGCAGTCAAGGAAAAAATTAGAATAAGGCTAAAGGGGTATGATTATCACTTAGTTGACCAGTCGGCAGACAGAATTGTTCAGACGGCTAAAAGAACAGGTGCAAGGGTGTCAGGACCTATACCACTTCCAACTGAGAAACAAATAACAACTATTCTTAGATCAGTTCATATTAATAAGGATAGTCGTGAGCAGTTTGAAATCAGAACTCACAAAAGACTTATCGACATTTTAAGACCATCTAACAAAACAGTAGAGTCATTAATGGGGCTCGAACTCCCTGCAGGCGTTGATATAGAGATAAAACTCTAAATTGACTAAGCGGCAGACGGAGGTCATGTTGACAAATTTGTCAACCAATAACCAACAGGAGGAATTATATGAAAAAGGCAATCATAGGAAAGAAAGTAGGTATGACACAAGTTTTCGATGAAAAAGGTGTTGTTATACCAGTAACAGTAGTTGAAGCCGGGCCTTGCGTAATAGCTCAGAAAAAAACCGTTGGTAAAGACGGATATGATGCGCTGCAAATAGGATTTGGCGACATTAAACCTAAAAGGTTAAGTAAGCCTTTAAAAGGACACTTTGACAAATCAGACGTAGCTCCTAAGAAATACCTTAGAGAATTTCGTTTTGATGATGTAGAGTCAAGTAATGTTGGCGACATTATTAAAGTAGACATTTTTGCCGAGGGAGAAAAGGTAGACGTAGTAGGTACAAGCAAAGGTAAAGGATACGCAGGCGTCATAAAGCGCTGGAATTTTAGAAGGCTTAAAGAATCTCATGGTACAGGTCCAACCGTACGTCATGGAGGTTCTATTGGTTCGTGTTCAGATCCTTCAAGGGTATTTAAGGGAAAGAAGATGGCAGGTCGCCTAGGTGCAGAAAGAGTTACAGTACAAAATTTACAAGTCGTCAAGGTTGACATAGAAAACAATTTAATAGCTATCAAGGGTGCATTACCCGGTGCTAAGGGATCAGTAGTAGTTATAAAAGATAGCGTAAAAACAATGGTTAAATCTTAAGGAAGGAGGATTTTTTAATGCCTGAGATTAAAGTTTTAGATATGTCGGGTAAAGAGGTTGGGACAGTAAATTTATCAGATGAAATATTTGGTATAGTTCCAAATAAGACTGTTATGCACGATGTGGTTGTAAATCATCTAGCAAATAAAAGACAAGGCACACAATCAGCTTTAACTCGTTCAGAGGTGTCCGGAGGCGGAAGAAAGCCTTGGAGACAAAAAGGTACAGGTCATGCAAGACAAGGATCAATAAGAGCGCCTCAATGGAGACATGGTGGTGTAGTCTTTGCGCCAAAGCCAAGAAGCTACAGATATACAGTAAACAGAAAAGTAAAAAGACTTGCTATGAAGTCAGCATTTTCAAGTAAATTTAGTGAAAATCAGATAGTAGTAATCGATAATATTTCACTTGAAGAATACAAAACCAAACATATTTGTAATATGCTGGGCGCTGTCGGAGTAGAAGGTAAGGCCCTTATAGTTTTACCTGAGGTAAATGACAAAGTCATTAAATCATCAAGAAATATCGAAGGAGTTAAAACATCCCAGGTAGGTACTTTAAACGTATATGACATATTAAATGCTGGTAAGTTAGTAATAGCTAAAGATTGCATTAGTAAAATTGAGGAGGTGTATGCATAAATGGTAGCGCACGACATAATTATTAAACCTATTATTACAGAAAAAGCAATGTCAGGAATGGCCATGAAGAAGTACACCTTTAAAGTAGCCAAAAATGCTAATAAAATCGAGATTGCAAAAGCTATAGAAGAGATATTTAAAGTAAACGTATCCAAAGTAAATACGGTAAGCGTCAGAGGCAGACTTCGCAGACAAGGTAAATATCAGGGATATACTTCATCTTGGAAAAAAGCGGTTGTTACTTTAAAAGAGGGAAGCAAGGGAATAGAATTCTTTGACGGTATGGTATAAACCTAAGTAAAGTTTGAGGGAGTGATATTTGCGGAGAATCAAATGCGTGTGTCGAATTTTGAAATTATAATATGCAGCACTTTATTGCTAGTGTTTGATCCTTTGGAAGATTATTTAAAAAACACATTAGGTATATCCGGTAAGATACTTGCCCTGATTTCTTGAACAATTTCTATATTACTTCTCACATTTAGCGTTTTAGGACTTAAATATTATTATGATTCAAAAAATAAGCATCAGTAATTTTTCAAAAAAGGAGTGAAATTAATTGGCAGTCAGAAAGTATAAACCTACTACCCCATCAAGACGTGGTATGTCAGTAATAGATTATTCCGTGCTTTCTAAAGTTGAGCCAGAGAGGAGTCTGTTAAGACCTCTTAACAAGAATGCCGGAAGAAACAGCTATGGAAGAATTACAGTACGCCACAGAGGCGGCGGAAATCGTAGGAAATATCGTGTAATTGATTTTAAAAGACAAAAATTTGATGTCAAAGCAAAGGTGCTGAGTTTGGAATATGATCCAAATCGTTCATCACATATAGCTCTAATTGAATATACAGACGGAGAAAAAGCATATATTATAGCGCCAAATAATTTAGAGGTAGGTCAGGAAGTAATGTCCGGACCAAATGCGGATATTAAACCCGGAAATGCTCTTGCTTTATCTAATATACCTGTTGGTACGTTTGTTCATAACATAGAAATGTACCCTGGAAAAGGTGGTCAACTTGCAAGAAGTGCAGGAAATATGGCTCAGCTTATGGCTAAAGAAGGCAAACTTGCTCTTTTAAGGCTTCCTTCAGGAGAACTCAGAAATGTTCCTATAGAATGTATGGCGTCAATTGGTCAAGTAGGAAATCTTGAACATGAAAACGTAAAGATCGGTAAAGCCGGACGTAAACGTTATATGGGCTGGAGACCTACAGTACGTGGCTCCGTAATGAACCCATGCGATCACCCTCACGGTGGTGGTGAAGGTAAGTCTCCTATCGGAAAACCGGGTCCTGTAACGCCTTGGGGTAAACCTACACTTGGTTATAAGACGCGTAAAAAAAATAAAAAATCAAATAAGCTTATAGTAAAACGTAGAAAATAATCACTTATAAACTTTAGAGTCTAGAAGGGAGAGAAAAAATAATACATGAGTAGAAGCTTAAAGAAAAAACCTTTTGTTCAACCCGTACTTCTAAAAAGAGTGCTTGAAATGAACGAGAAAGGTGAAAAAAAGATCCTAAAGACATGGAGTAGAGCATCAACAATATTTCCGGATTTCGTAGGACACACTTTTGCAGTTCATGATGGACGTAAACATATACCCGTTTATGTAACAGAAGATATGGTAGGACATAAACTCGGGGAATTTGCTCCAACAAGAACATTTAAAGGTCATGCCGGTTCAAAAACGACTGGTAAAACCGCCGGTAAGTAACTTTAATAGAAGGGAGAGAAAAATGTGGAAGCAAAGGCTTATTTAAAATATGCCAGAATATCGCCAAGAAAAGTTTCCATAGTACTTGATCTTATAAGAAATAAGCCTGTAGATTATGCTATGGCAATTCTTAAACACACACCTAAAGCTGCATGTGAGTATCTTGAAAAATTACTCAAGTCAGCAATAGCGAATGCTACTAATAACAATCATATGGATATAGCAAAACTTTATGTTTCGGAGTGTTTTGTGTGTCCGGGACCGATTCTTAAGAGGATAAGACCTGTTTCAAAAGGACGTGCATATAGAATCGAAAAAAGGACTTCACACGTTACTTTAGCACTCAAAGAAAAAGAAAATTTGTAAAGGAGGTAGAGTATGGGTCAAAAAGTAAATCCACATGGATTACGTGTTGGTGTAATAAAAAACTGGGATTCACGCTGGTTCGTAAAGGACAATAATTTTGGAGATACTTTAGTTGAAGACTATAAACTTCGTAAAGTATTAAAAGATAAGCTTTACTCAGCAGGAATTCCTAAAATCGAAATTGAAAGAGACGCTACAAAAGTTCGTCTTCATATTCATTGCTCAAAACCCGGTATGGTTATAGGGAAAGGCGGTACTGAAATTGAAAAACTTCGTAAACATTGTGAGAAGTTAGTTAAAAAATCAGTATTTATAAACGTAGTAGAAGTCAAGGCAGCTGATATGGACGCTCAATTGGTAGCAGAAAGTATAGCGCAGCAGCTTGAAAAAAGAGTATCTTTCAGAAGAGCTATGAAAATGGCTATAGGAAAATCTATGAAAGCCGGAGCAAAAGGAATTAAAACGCAAGTATCAGGTAGACTCGGCGGAGCAGAAATTGCAAGAACCGAACATTATCATGAAGGGACGATTCCGCTTCAAACTCTTCGCGCAGATATAGATTATGGTGTTGCAAGGGCAAGTACAACTTATGGAATAATCGGTGTAAAAGTATGGATCTATAAAGGAGAAATACTTAAAGATAACCGTGAAAATGTCGGAGCTTCGGAAGGGGGCAATAAGTAATGTTACTGCCAAAACGTACGAAATATAGAAGAGTACACAGAGGAAGAATGAAAGGCACAGCTACTCGTGGAAACAAGGTAACTTACGGTGACTTTGGACTTGAATCTTTAGAGCCATGTTGGATAACAGCTAATCAAATTGAAGCAGCCCGTGTTGCTATGACGCGTTACTGTAAAAGATTTGGTAAAGTGTGGATAAAGATTTTCCCAGATAAACCCGTTTCAAAGAAACCTGCAGAAACAAGAATGGGTAAAGGTAAAGGAGCACCAGAATACTGGGTAGCAGTGGTAAGGCCGGGAAGAGTAATGTTTGAAATCGGCGGAGTACCTGAAGATACTGCAAGGGAAGCTCTTAGACTTGCTTCAAATAAATTACCTGTAAAATGTAAATTTGTAAAAAAAGAAGAAACTGGTGGTGAGGTGTAAATGAAAGTTTCAGAAATTAAGAAAATGTCCTCAGAGGATCTAAACAAGAAACTTCTTGATTTTAAATCTGAGCTCTTGAACTTAAGATTTCAACTTGCCATAAATCAACTTGAAAATCCTATGCGTATTAAAGCGGTAAAAAAGGATGTTGCAAGGATAAAGACAATCTTAAATGAAAGAAATAAAAACTGTGAATGTGAAAATAAAGAGGAGGGAGTAAAGTAACTTATGGCAGAAAATGTAGATAAGAGCGCTGTTTGCGACCGTAATATGAGAAAAACAGATGTAGGCAGAGTTGTAAGCGACAAAATGGATAAGACCATAGTAGTAGCAGTTGAAGATAGCTTCAGACATCCTCTTTATAAAAAGACAGTTAAACGTACAGTAAAATTAAAAGCTCATGATGAAAAAAATGAATGCAAAATTGGCGACAGAGTACGTGTAATGGAAACCCGTCCGCTTTCTAAAGAAAAAAGGTGGAGACTTGTCGAAATAATAGAAAAAGCAAAATAAAAATTTATAAAGTTAGGAGGAAACTAATTTGATACAGCAACAAACACGCCTAAAAGTTGCCGACAATACAGGTGCTAAAGAACTTATGTGTATAAGAGTACTTGGAGGAACAGGTAGAAAATATGCACGTATTGGCGATGTAATAGTGGCTTCCGTAAAAAAGGCATCTCCTGGTGGTATGGTAAAAAAAGGTGAAGTTGTTAAAGCAGTAGTTGTCCGCAGCAAAAGCGATACCCGCCGCGTGGACGGTTCTTATATAAGATTTGATGAAAATGCTGGGGTAATAATTAAAGAAGATAAGAATCCAAAGGGAACACGTATATTTGGACCTGTTGCAAGAGAACTTCGCGACAAAGAATATACAAAGATTTTAAGTCTAGCTCCAGAGACACTTTAAGGAGAGGTGATCACTATGAAAAATAAATTGCACGTCCGAACCGGTGACACCGTAGTTGTGCTCAGTGGGAAAGACAATGGCAAAAAAGGTAAAATATTAGCTACAAGTCCTAAAGAGGGGAAAGTTATAGTTGAAGGGATAAATGTTGTCTCTAAACACGTAAAACCAAGAAAATCAGGTCAGCAAGGTGGAATAGTCAAAACTGAAAGCGCACTTTATTCATGCAAAGTACAATTAGTTTGTCCGCATTGTGATAAACCCACTAGGATTGCTCATAGGTTCGAAGAGGACGGAACTAAAAAAAGAAGCTGCAAAAAATGTGGGCAGTTAATTTAGGAAGGGAGGATATGAATGTCTAGACTTAAAACTCATTATAAAGAAGAAGTAATCCCAAAGCTTATGAATAAATTTTCTTACAAAAGCATCATGCAGGTTCCAAGACTTGAAAAAGTCGTAATTAATGTTGGTGCCGGGGAAGCAAGAGAAAATTCTAAAGTAATATCTTCTATAGTAAGTGATCTTTCAATTATTACCGGTCAAAAGCCTGTTGTATGTACTGCTAAAAAGTCTGTTGCGAACTTTAAAGTACGTGAGGGAATGAAAATAGGAGTAAAAGTTACTTTAAGAAGTGAAAAAATGTATGAATTTTTAGACAGATTTTTTAACTTTGCACTTCCAAGGGTAAGAGATTTCAGAGGCATAAGCGCAAACTCATTCGACGGCAGAGGAAATTATAATATGGGCGTTAAAGAACAGCTTATATTTCCGGAAATCGAGTATGATAAAATAGATAAAATTCGCGGTATGGATATATCAATATCGACTACAGCTAATACCGACGAAGAAGCAAAAGAACTTTTATCACTAATGGGAGCACCATTTAGAAAATAAGGAGGGATTATCATGGCCAAGACTTCGTTAATAATGAAGCAAAGAAGAAAGCAAAAATATAAAACACGTGAATATTCCAGATGTAAAATATGCGGTAGGCCACATGGTTACCTCCGTAAATTTGGAATTTGCCGTATTTGCTTTAGGGAACTCGCCTATAAAGGTGAAATTCCGGGAGTAAAGAAAGCTAGTTGGTAAAGAATTTGAAATTTGGCAGTCTAAGTGGATTAGTAAGGTAACAAACTTTAAAGAAGGAGTGATTAATCTTATATGCAGACAACCGATAAAATTGCAGATTTACTTACAAGAATCCGAAACGCAAATTCTGCAAAACATGATACTGTAAATATACCTTCATCAAATATGAAAAAGTCCATACTTGAGATACTCGTAAATGAAGGATATATAAAACGTTTTACAGTTTTTGAAGATGGCAAACAAGGAATGCTTAAAGTATATCTAAAATATAAAGACGGTAAAGATCCTGTAATAACCGGACTTAAAAGAGTTTCAAAACCAGGTCTTAGAATGTACAGCGACGTAGAAAATATGCCAAAAGTAATGAAAGGTTTAGGTATTGCAATAGTATCTACCTCGAAGGGAATAATGACAGATCGCCAAGCTCGAAAAGAGAACGTAGGCGGAGAAGTTCTTGCATATGTATGGTAAATATAAATTAGCAAAAAAGGGGGTACAAAGTTTTGTCAAGAATTGGAAGAAAGCCCATAAATATTCCCACTGGTGTCGACATTAAATTCGACAGTGGTGTATTATATGTTAAAGGCAGTAAAGGAACATTAACTCAAAAAATTCATCCTAATATGACTTTAGAAATAGAGCCGGAAGTATTACACGTAAAAAGACCTAACGATCGAAAAGAAAACAGAGCGCTTCACGGTTTAACACGCTCACTTATTTTCAATATGGTCAAAGGCGTTACAGAAGGTTTCAAGAAGGAACTTGAAGTAAACGGAGTGGGATACCGCGTACAGAAACAAGGGAAAAATTTAGTAATGAATTTGGGGTATTCTCATCAAGTCATAGTTTCCGAAACGGATGAAATAAAGATAGAAGTTCAGGGAACAAATAAAATAACTATTCACGGATGCGACAAACAGAAAGTAGGACAGTTTGCAGCAGAAGTACGTGAAAAACGTCCGCCAGAGCCTTACAAGGGTAAAGGTATTAAGTATGTAGATGAAGTAATCCATCGTAAGGAAGGAAAAACCGGTAAGAAATAAGAATTGAGGTGAGTAATTTAGATGGTAAATAAGATAGACAAAAATGCTTTGCGTAAAAGACGTCATATGCGTATTAGAAATAAAATTTCCGGTACGGAGAATCGTCCAAGACGAAATGTTTTTAGATCTTCTAAAAATATTTACGCTCAAATAATTGACGACTCAAAAGGTGTGACTCTAGTTTCCGCCTCAAGCCTTGAGAAAGATTTTAATATGAGCGGCGGAAATAAAGAAGCTGCAAGAGAAGTTGGCAAGATGATAGCAAAGAAAGCTATTGATAAGAATGTTAAAGAAGTAGTATTTGATCGCGGTGGATATATATTCCATGGAAGAGTTAAAGAACTCGCTGAAGGTGCCAGAGAAGGCGGACTTAAATTTTAATTACAGAGGAGGGGAATGTATTTGTCTAGAATTGACGGTAAAACATTAAATCTTAAAGAACGTCTTGTGGCCGTAAACAGAGTTTCCAAGACAGTCAAAGGCGGAAGAATATTTAAATTTGCTGCACTCGTAGTAGTCGGGGACGGCAATGGAGTAGTAGGTTTTGGAATAGGAAAATCAGGGGAAGTTCCAGACGCTATAAGAAAAGGAATAGAAGATGCTAAGAAAAATTTAATAAGAGTATCTTTAAAAGGCTCGACTATCCCACACGAAATTATAGGAGAATTTGGAGCAGGAAGAGTTCTTATGAAACCGGCAGCACCAGGTACAGGTGTTATAGCAGGAGGTCCGGTACGTGCGGTTGTTGAAGCAACAGGAATAAAAGATATCCGTACAAAGGCTTTAAGGTCAAACAATGCTTGCAACGTAGTTCGTGCAACGATAGAAGGCCTTAAATCATTAAGAAGTGCTCAAGAAGTAGCAACAATGCGTGATAAAACAGTAAAAGAAATACTAGGTTAGGAGGGGAATAAAGTGGCAAGTTTATCAATTAAGTTGGTAAAAAGTTTGGCCGGAAGACAAAAAGATCAAATAAAAACAGCTTATTCTTTAGGTCTTAGAAAGATCGGTAAAACTACAGTCCAGCCTGATAACCCATCTACGAGAGGAAAAGTATTTAAACTTAAACATATGGTTGAAGTTTCAAATATTAACTAATCTTAATATAGGAGGTGCAAATTTATATGCAGTTACATGAATTATCTGCGGTATCTGGATCAAGAAAGGTAAGGAAACGTATAGGTAGAGGTCACGGCAGCGGACAAGGAAAAACAGCTGGTAAGGGCCATAAAGGACAAAAAGCTCGTTCCGGAGGTGGCGTAAGACGAGGTTTTGAAGGTGGACAAATGCCTCTTCAAAGAAGGATACCGAAAAGGGGATTTAACAACATTTTTGCGAAAAAAGTCGCTGCGGTTAACGTAGAAGATCTAAACATTTTTGACGGTGGTACAATAGTGTCAGCAAAAGAATTAATATTATCAGGTCTTATAAAAAGACATTTTGATAAAATAAAAATCATAGGAAATGGCGATCTTAAAAAGAATTTGACGGTTAAAGCACAGATGTTTTCAAAATCCGCAACTGAAAAGATACAAGCTGCGGGTGGAAAAGCCGAGGTGATTTAGGTCATGATAAAGACGCTTATAAATGCGTTCAAAGTAGCTGACCTTAGAAAAAAACTATTTTATACAATAATGATAATTATAGTATTTAGAATAGGGTCAGCAATACCAGTACCATTTTTGAATGTGGACGCTTTAAAAGGACTTATGGGAAACGTATCCGAAGGAGGAGCGCTCCTTGCATATTTAGATACTCTTTCAGGAGGAGCTTTTGCTCAAGCAACACTTTTTGCAATGTCTATATCTCCATATATTAACGCTTCAATTATTATGCAGCTTATGACCGTAGCTCTCCCCGTACTTGAGAACCTTCAAAAAGAGGGCGAAGAAGGTCGGAAAAAACTAACTGCTATTACAAGATATTTGACTATAGCATTGGGTCTTATGCAGGGCACGGCATATTATATGTATTTAAAAAATAGTAGTTATGCAGGAAAATCCATAGTAAAGTATACTACCGGCCCTGAAGGAATATTTGCAGCGATAGTAATGGTTTTGACTTTCACCGCTGGTACGGCTCTTATGATGTGGCTTGGTGAAAGAGTAAATGAAAATGGAATAGGAAACGGTGTGTCTATATTACTGTTTGCCGGTATAGTTTCAAGGATGCCGAGTTTAATTACTAAACTTGTAGCATATGTAATGTTAGCAGTTGAACAACCCAGTGAGTATGGAAAATATTATGGATTAGTTCCACTATTTATATTTATATTCCTGCTTATGATGTGGGTAATCGTATTTAACAATGATGCTGAAAGACGTATTCCTGTGCAGTATGCAAAAAGGACTGTAGGACGTAAAGTATATGCAGGACAAAACAGTCATATACCTCTGAAAATAGGTTTATCAGGAGTTATGCCGATAATATTTGCAAGTTCGATTTTGTCTGTACCGACTTTAATGAACTTTTTTATGAAACCAACAGGAACTCTTAAAACTATTTTAGATGCATTTTCAGTAAACGGATGGCTTTATACAATATTGTATTTCTTGCTCATATTAATGTTTTCGTATTTTTATGTTGCAATAACGTATAATCCTATTGAAATGGCTAATAATTTACGTCAGAGTAATGGAGCAATTCCTGGAATACGTCCTGGAAAGCCCACTATGGATTATTTTGCAAGAGTACTTTCCAAAATTACATTTATGGGAGCGATGTTTTTAGCATTCGTAGCGATATTTCCGATTTTATTTGGATATTTTACAGGTATGAACAATTTGTCTTTGGGCGGAACATCGATAATAATTTTAGTCGGTGTTGCACTTGAAACAGTAAAACAAATGGAGTCCCAGATGATGATGAGACATTACAAAGGATTCCTTGACTAAAAAACTAAAATTATATTCAAATATTCATAAGAAGGAGGAGGAAAATTAAAGGAATGAAAATAGTACTTCTTGGAGCACCCGGAGCGGGAAAGGGAACGCAAGCCGTAGTGCTCAGTGAAAGATTGAATATCCCTACAATTTCAACAGGAAATATTATTCGAGAAGCGTTGAAGAGCGGCAGTGATATGGGAATAAAAGCAAAGACTTTTGTAGATAAAGGTCAACTAGTGCCTGATGAAGTCGTAATAGAAATTGTAAAAGAGAGAATTAAACAAAGCGACTGCACAAACGGGTATATACTAGACGGATTTCCAAGAACCATATCTCAAGCCGAGGCACTGCATGATATGCATATAAAAGTTGATAAGGTAATAGATATAAATGTTTCCGATTCAGTGATATATGAGAGAATGCTAGGACGCCGTGTTTGTACGAACTGTGGGTTAACATACAATGTAAACACAGCAGGTAGAAAACCAAAAGTTGACAACACTTGCGACAAATGTACAGGCACCCTCGTTCAACGCACGGATGACAATAAAGAAACAGTAAAAGAACGTCTAAAAGTTTACCATAGTCAAACAGAACCCCTCGTAAACTACTATAAAGGCAGAGGAAAACTGGTGACTATTAATGGTGAAAGATCTCTTGAAGAAATCACAGAGAAAATACTAGAAGAAATCAGGAATTAAAATGATAATAGTAAAAACTCCACGTGAAATTTCAGTAATGAAGGAAGCCGGAAAAATTTCTTCAAGTGCCCTTAAATTAGCAGGTGAGGCTGTTGAGCCAGGTGTTAGTACATTTGAAATTGATATGATAGTAAAAAAATATATCGAGTCTCAAGGCGCCTCCCCTTCATTTCTGGGGTATAATGGATTTCCGGCAAGTACGTGTATTTCTGTAAATAATACTGTCATCCATGGCATACCAAATAAAAGCTGCATTATAAAGCAAGGGGACATAGTAAGTATAGATATAGGATCATATTTTAATGGATTTCATGGCGATAATGCGTGGACATTCCCGTGTGGAGAGATTAGTAAAGAAGCACAAAATCTATTAAATGCTACTAAGGAAAGTCTGTATGAGGGAATAAAGATGGCTAAGGCCGGAAACAGAATAGGCGACATTAGTAATGCAGTGCAGACGTATGCTGAATCACGCGGTTACTCTGTGGTACGACAATTTGTCGGACATGGAGTAGGTGCGACACTACATGAAGATCCGAGTGTACCTAATTTTGGATTACCGGGTAAGGGTCCGAGACTATGCGACGGTATGACGATAGCAATAGAACCTATGATTAATATCGGTTGTAGTGAAGTTAAGATTTTAGACGATGGCTGGACTACCGTAACTGTCGATGGAAAACTGTCTGCACATTTTGAGCATAGCATAGTAATCACAAAAGATGGGCCCGTAATTTTAACAGACCATGGACCTGATTCCAGAAAATAAAATTTAATTTTATAAAGGGATTTGTATATGGAAGATAAGAATATTGATAGCCGTGAATTAAAAAAGATGGTGTTAAGAAGGTAAATGAATTGGATTCAAAGAAAATTAGCGGTGGTATTTTATCTTGTCGAGTATTTGGTTCTACTTCTGGTTCTATGAGATCCAGTGAGGTTTTGTGTGGCAATTGTTTGAGTCAGGAATACGGCTATTGTAAAGATTGTGGTAAAATTCAACAACTTAATCCTCATGGACGTTGTAGTCAATGCTCTAGGCGTTATGGATATAGCCGTCCTCGTCATTACTAAGTTATATTGACGGATATAATAATATATAGTCTAAAATAAATAGGTATAAGGATATGAAATTTTAAATGGTAGAAGCTAAAAGAGGGACAGTCGTAATATCGCTTGCAGGACATGATAAAAGAGATTTCCAGGTTATACTCGAGATTGATGGTGCTTATGCTATAGTGTGTGATGGAAAACATAGACCTCTTGAAAAAGTAAAGAAAAAAAAGCTTATTCATCTTAAGATTACAAGTGCTATTTTATCTGAAGAAGAGCTGAGATCGAATAAATCGATAAGGAAGTGTCTTAGACCTTTTATAGAGGCAGCAAGCAAAAGTAAAAAATCTATTTACTAAGGGAGTTGAATTATAGTGTCGAAAGATGATGTTATAGAACTTGAAGGAAAAGTAGTAGACGTCCTTCCAAACGCCATGTTTAATGTGGAACTTCCAAACGGTAAAGTTATTTTAGCCCATATTTCTGGGAAACTTAGAATGAATTTTATCCGTATTTTGCAGGGAGATATAGTAACGGTTGAGATGTCCCCCTACGATTTAACAAGAGGGCGTATTACATGGCGAAGCAAAAATAAAACATTTAGTAGTCAACAAGCAGATAATGAAAACTCTAATACTGACAATACATTATCTGATACTAGGGAGGGAAATGAAAGTGAAAGTTAGACCTTCTGTAAAAAGGATATGTCCTAAATGTAAGGTAATAAAGAGAAAAGGTAGAGTAATGGTAATTTGCGAAGTTTCTAAACATAAACAGCGTCAAGGCTAAAATATAAAAATTTGGAGGTGTAATAATAGATGGCAAGAATTTCAGGTATAGATTTACCAAGAGATAAGAGGGTGGAAGTAGGACTTACTTATATTTTTGGAATAGGACTAAGTTCAGCAAAAAAGATTATAGCAGCAACAGGAGTTAATCCAGACACTAGAGTAAGAGACCTTACAGAGGATGACATATCAAAACTCAGAGAATACATTGAGCATCATTATACTGTTGAGGGAGATTTAAGAAGAAATATAGCGTTTGATATAAAAAGACTTATAGAAATCGGATGTTATAGAGGAGTGCGTCATAGAAAAGGATTACCGGTTAGAGGACAACGTTCCAAGACAAATGCAAGAACAAGAAAAGGTCCGAGAAAGACAATGGCAAATAAGAAAAAATAAATTTTAGATATAGGAGGAATTAATTAAATGGCAGCACAAGCTGGAGTAAAAAAGGCAGTCAGCCGTAAGCGCCGCGAACGAAAAAATATTGAACGTGGAGCTGCTCATATAAAGTCAACTTTTAATAATACAATAGTAACCATAACAGATGTACAAGGAAATGCCGTTTCATGGGCAAGCGCCGGAGGACTTGGTTTTAGAGGATCAAGAAAATCTACGCCATTTGCAGCTCAAACAGCCGCTGATACAGCAGCAAAATCAGCAATGGATCATGGAATGAAATCAGTAGAAGTATTTGTAAAGGGCCCGGGTTCAGGCAGAGAAGCTGCAATAAGAGCACTTCAAGCTGCAGGTCTTGAAATACGCATGATAAAGGACGTAACTCCAATACCACATAACGGATGTCGTCCACCAAAAAGAAGACGTGTTTAATAATAAATATTTAGGAGGTGTGTTAATTTAGTATGGCAAGATATACAGGAGCTGTGTGCAGACTATGCCGCAGAGAAGGACAAAAATTATTTTTAAAAGGCGAAAGATGTTATACGTCAAAATGCGCAGTAGTAAGGAGATCCTACGCCCCCGGACAACACGGTCAAGGACGTAAAAAAATATCAGAATATGGACTCCAACTTCGTGCAAAACAAAAAACAAAACGTTACTATGGTATCCTTGAAAGGCAATTTAGACATTACTATGAATTGGCAGAAGGAGTAAAAGAAGGTAAAGCCGGTGAAAACTTACTTGCTATTTTAGAGTCAAGACTTGATAACGCTGTATATCGTTTAGGTTGGTCAGGGTCCAGGGCAGAAGCAAGACAATTGGTACGTCATGGACATTTTACAGTAAATGGCAAAAGGGTAGATATACCATCTTATTTACTTAAAGCAGGAGATATAATTTCTATTTGTGAGAAAAGTAGAAGTAGCGAGAAGATCAAAGCCATTTTAGAAAAGAACGCTTCAAGACCTGTACCGAAATGGTTAGAATGCAATAATAATACCGTTGAGTCAAAGGTTATTTCCAAAGCTTCAAGAGAAGACATAGATTTGGAAGTCGAAGAAACTCTTATCATCGAGCTTTACTCCAAGTAATGGATATATATTTATGTTGAGAAAATGTTATTTGGAAGTTTTTATTCCTTTTAAAGTATTGAGGAGGATTTGATGATAGAAATAGAGAAACCACGTATAAGTATAGAGGAAATTTCACAGGACAATAATTATGGAAGATTTGTTGTAGAACCACTTGAGAGAGGTTTTGGAAATACACTTGGAAATAGTTTAAGAAGGATACTTCTTTCTTCCCTTCCGGGAGTGGCAGCGACATCAATAAAAATCGACTCAATTATGCATGAATTTTCAACTATACCAGGCGTCAAAGAAGATGTTACAGAAATAGTATTAAATATAAAAGGTTTAAATGCAAAACTCCACTGCGATGGACCAAAAACCGTATATATAGACGCTACAGGAAGTTGCGATGTTACAGCTTCAATGATAACATGCGACAGCGAAATAGAGATACTCAATCCAGATCTTCATATAGCAACGCTCGATGATAAGGCAACGCTTAAAATGGAGATAACTTTAGACAGAGGAAGAGGATATGTTTCAGCAGAAAGAAACAGAGAAATCATCCAAAATAAAGTAATAGGCACTCTTCCTGTGGACTCAATATATACACCCGTATTAAAAACAAATTATACCGTTGAAAACACACGTGTAGGACAAATTACTGACTACGATAGATTATCGCTTGAAGTGTGGACTAAAGGTGTAGTAACAGCAGAAGAAGCAGTATCACTTGCAGCAAAAATACTTATAGAACATTTTAATTTATTTGTCGGACTTTCAGAACTGGCTGGAAAAGCTAACATAATGTTTGAAAAACAGGAGCCCGTATCTGTAGGTAATCTAGATATGACGGTCGATGATTTGGAATTGTCTGTAAGATCTTATAATTGCTTGAAAAGGGCTGGAATTAATACTGTTGAGGATCTAACGAGTAAAACAGAAGACGATATGATTAAAGTTAGAAATTTGGGAAGAAAGTCACTTGATGAGGTAATAGAAAAATTACATTCTATGGGACTTCATCTTAGTCCTACAATAGATGATTAATAATATTATGTAAGATAAAAAAGGAGGTAAATATTTGTGGCTGGCAAAAGAAAATTAGGTAGAAATACTGCTCATAGATTAGCAATGTTAAGAGCTCTGGTAACTTTTTTTCTTGAAAACGGAAAAATAGAAACTACAATAACAAGAGCAAAAGAGGTTAGATCTCTTGCAGAAAAAATGATAACTCTTGCAAAACAAAATAATTTACATCATAAACGTATGGCTCTTTCATTTATAACGAAAGAGGATGTAGTAAAAAAACTTTTCACTGAAATAGCACCAAAGTATGCCGAAAGAAACGGTGGATATACAAGAATAAATAAGTTGGGTCCAAGACGTGGAGATGCTGCTGAAATGGCACTTATTGAATTAATATAATGAATATGCCACTCGATATATAAAATTTTATCGGTGGCGAATATTTTAAGTTTATATTATTACGGGGGTCATTAATTGGTGAAACTTAAAAAATTTGTACTTTATCTTTAATAGTTTCAATATGCCTTATATTCTAATCTTTAGGTGGTTTACCGGCTATAACTTTGCAGGAATTGCAGAATGAAAAAATTGCATTAAGTTTGAAGTTATCTGAGGTAAATCAAATGAGATTAAATATACTAGATGTCTTAAACAGTATTGAATCATTATTATCTAATCAGTGCAAAGAAAAAACATTATCTGATGCAGAAATTTTAAGTTTAAGGCAAGAATATGATAGAATATATTTTCATGAATTTGAGGATATTGCAGATGAATGGGGATATCTATTAAATAAAATAGGTGTTATAGAAAGAAAAATTGCTAAAGGTGAGTATGAATAATATCTGTAAATTATATAGAAAATAGGAGTGAATTTAAGAAGATGAATGTAATAGGGTTTGTGGCAGTATGCGCATTAATGTCTATCTGCTTTGCAGGACTGATGTTTTATAGGGTTAAAATTCAGCCTGAGGGTAATGAACAGATGAAAAAAATTTCAAAAGCTATTGCAAAGGGTGCGAGTGCGTATCTTAAAAGACAGTATAAAGGTGTATCTATATTTTTTGGAGTAATGTTTGTAGTACTTTTAGTAATGTCTTTGTGTGGGTATGTAAATAAATTTGTACCGTTTGCGTTTATAACTGGAGGATTTTTTTCAGCTCTTTCGGGATATATTGGTATGAAAACAGCTACTATGGCGAATGCCCGTACAGCATATGCAGCTAAAAGTAGTTTAAACAAAGGACTAAATGTAGCTTTTTCTTCAGGGTCTGTTATGGGATTTGCGGTTGTGGGATTAGGACTTTTGGATATGTCAATGTGGTTTTTCTTTTTAAGGTTTTGGTATAGAACTGTAGATCCTATGGTAAATGAGACTTTTATAGCTCAACAAATTACATCTAACATGTTAACATTTGGAATTGGAGTATCATGTATGGCACTTTTTGCCAGAGTAGGCGGAGGAATATTTACAAAAGCCGCTGATGTAGGTGCAGACTTAGTTGGTAAAGTAGAAGTAGGAATACCTGAGGATGATCCCAGGAATCCGGCAGTTATAGCAGACAATGTTGGAGATAACGTAGGTGACGTTGCAGGAATGGGTGCAGATTTATATGAATCTTATGTTAGCGCACTGCTTTCATCTTCAGCATTAGCAGTATCAGCAGGATTTGGAATGAAAGGAGTAAGCGTACCACTTTGTTTGGCAGCTTTTGGTATAATTGCTTCAATTATAGGTTCATTTTTTGTAAGAACAAAGGAAAATGCCAGTCAGAAATCACTTCTAAAATCACTTCGCACAGGTACATATATTAGTGCGATACTTATAGCGATAATTTCATTTTTTATAGTTAAATCATTTTTGCCAAATGAATTGGGTGTATTTTACGCTATAATTTCAGGACTTTTATCAGGTGTCCTAGTAGGGTTTACCACGGAATATTATACCTCAGATACTTATAAACCAACCAGAGAACTTGCAAAATCAGCTCAGACGGGTCCGGCAACGGTAATAATCAGCGGACTTTCTTTAGGAATGCTGTCTACTGTACTTCCGGTTATAATTATAGGTGCAGCAGTGATAATAAGTTTCTTCTCATGTGGAGGAAATATACTTGATCCTACGAGCTTTAGTAAAGGTCTTTATGGAGTAGGAGTAGCGGCAGTGGGAATGTTATCCACACTTGGCATAACTTTAGCAACAGACGCTTACGGACCAATAGCAGATAATGCAGGTGGAATAGCAGAGATGACAGGCATGGGAGACGACGTAAGGAACAGAACAGACGCACTCGATTCCCTTGGCAATACAACGGCAGCAACGGGGAAAGGTTTTGCAATAGGTTCTGCGGCGCTCACAGCACTTGCATTGATTGCTTCTTATATATCCGAAATTGGAAGATTAGCTCCGAATATGAGATTTAATTTAAGTGTTAATAATCCGACTGTCCTTGTAGGACTTTTTATAGGAGCAATGCTTCCATTCATATTTGCTTCAATGACAATGTCAGCAGTAGGAAAAGCAGCGCAAAGTATAGTTTACGAAGTTAGAAGGCAGTTTAAAAATATAAAAGGTCTTTTAACCGGTGAAGTAGAACCGGATTATGAAGCATGTATTGATTTATGTACGAAATCTTCCCAAAAACTAATGGTACCTCCTGCGATACTTGCAGTTGTAGTACCAGTTGTAGTTGGAATAATTTTAGGAGTAAACGGCGTAGCTGGACTTTTAGCTGGAACTACTATATCAGGATTTGTTTTGGCAATAATGATGTCAAATGCAGGTGGAGCATGGGATAATGCTAAGAAGTATATAGAAGCCGGTAATTTAGGAGGCAAGGGATCCGAGTGTCATAAAGCTGCAGTAGTTGGCGATACGGTAGGAGATCCGTTTAAAGATACGTCAGGACCTTCAATTAACATACTTATAAAACTTACTTCTATAGTAGCGATAGTTTTTGCCGGAGTTACTATAGCTATGCATTTGATGTAAATACTTCTAATCTTTACAAATCTTTTATAAAGTGGTATAATTCATAAATGGTATACCCCCTTTCTCGGATTGTAAAAATTTTCTGAGATTGTTTATGGATAAAAAGTCTGTAAATAGGGTAAATTAATTAAGAGGTGTAAAAATAAATGTTAGCAGAAGAAAAAAAGCAGCTTATTAACGAACATGCAAGGCATGAAGGAGATACAGGTTCTCCAGAGGTACAAATAGCTCTTTTGACAAAGAGAATCAATGATTTAACTGAGCATTTAAAAACACATAAAAAAGACCACCATTCTAGAAGAGGACTTTTAATAATGGTAGGTCAAAGAAGAAGTCTACTTAACTACTTAACTAAAAAAGATATAGAAAGATATAGAACAATAATTTCGAAGCTTGGTATACGTAAGTAATTTTAGTTATTTAGGAAACAGGCAACTGTAAAATAGTTGTCTGTTTTATTTAATGTTTAAAGGAGAAGTGATTTATAAAGGTTTTAGTAGTAAGATGAATCTTTATATTTAGGCTTATAAAGATTGATTTTGCTTCTAAACTTTATAATTCACATCTATAAATTTATGGAGGTAAAGAAATGTTTGAAAATTATAAAGTATTTGAGACTCAGATTGCTGGAAGGAAGCTCAAAGTCGAAACAGGTAAGTATGCAAACCTTGCTAATGGATCGTGTTTAATAAGGTATGGAGATACTGTTTTAAATGTAGCGGTAACTGCTTCAAGTAATCCAAGGGAAGGAATAGATTTTTTCCCGTTGTCGGTTGATTTTGAAGAGAGATTATATTCTGTTGGGAAGATACCGGGGTCGTTTTCCAAAAGAGAAGGTAAACCGTCTGAGAAAGCAGTACTTTCTTCAAGAGTAATTGATAGGTCCATAAGACCACTTTTTCCGAAAGAAATGAGAAATGATGTATCTGTAGTATGTACGGTTCTGTCAGTCGACGAAGATTGCTCACCTGAAATTACAGCTATGATAGGTACGTCTATTGCACTTAGTATATCTGACATTTCCTGGAACGGACCTATTTCAGGAGTAAGTGTTGGATATGTTGATGGAAATTTAGTTATAAATCCTACAGATAGTCAAAGTAAGGAGTCGAAGCTGTTTTTAACGGTAGCATCGAGTGAAGAAAGAGTCGTAATGATAGAGGCTGCAGCCGATAGAATCAGTGATGATATTATGTATGAAGCTATTATGTCAGGCCATAAATTTAATCAGGAAATAATAGATTTTATAAATATGATAACTAAAGAGGTAGGAAAAGAAAAAGTTGAATTTCAATCTGAACCTTTTAATGAAAATATGTATAACAAAATAGAAGAAATGTTAATTGATGATATAAAATCAGCTCTTTATACAAACGATAAGTCCGAAAGAGAAAAAAGATTAAAACCTCTGTATGAAAAGGCTCATGGAAGTTTGGATGATATTTATCCTGAAGAAATTTCAAAAATAGATAAATGCATATATAAATTACAGAAGAAAGTTGTAAGAACATGGCTTCTTGAGGAACAAAAACGTGTAGACGGAAGAAAAATGGATCAAATGAGAGAACTATATGCAGAAGTAGGAATACTTCCTAGAGTACACGGAAGCGGTATGTTTACTCGTGGACAAACCCAAGTGCTTACGGTAGCGACTCTCGGACCTATAAGTGATCAGCAAACTTTAGACGGTATAGATGCGGACATCTCTAAAAGATATATGCATCATTATAATTTTCCATCTTATTCTGTTGGGGAAACTAAACCAAGTAGAGGTCCGGGAAGAAGAGAAATAGGGCATGGTGCTCTTGCCGAGAAAGCATTGGTTCCGGTTTTACCTTCTGAAGATGAATTTCCGTATGCAATAAGATTAGTTTCTGAGGTATTGTCATCAAATGGCTCAACTTCTCAAGCTTCAGTATGTGGATCCACTTTAGCCCTTATGGATGCTGGAGTACCAATAAAAGAACCTGTAGCGGGAATATCGTGTGGTCTTATTACTGAGGGTGATAAGTGGATGACGATGATAGATATTCAAGGTTTAGAAGATTTTTTTGGAGACATGGACTTTAAAGTAGCAGGGACACTCGACGGAATAACAGCTATACAAATGGATTTAAAGATAAGTGGTTTAACATCAGAGATGATAAAAGAAGCTCTGGAGAAGACGCATATTGCAAGAAATTATATAATAAATGAAGTTATGTCGAAGTGTATATTAAGCCCTAGAAGTGAATTGTCCAGATACGCCCCGAAAGTGCTGAGTACTAAAATTTCTTTAGATAAGATAAGGGAAGTCATAGGATCCGGAGGGAAAGTAGTTCAAAAGTTAAGTCTTGATTATGACGTTAAAATAGACATACATGATGATGGAAAGATTTTTGTTATGGGTGTAGATA
>CAYQCM010000007.1:0-21133 GCA_964416045.1 uncultured Eubacteriales bacterium
ATTCCACCCGCGCCTTCTGATATCATTGTATGCATACCCATTGGCATTGCTTTTATGTCTTTATCTATTCCTGCCATATACGCTGCTTCCCAAGCGTCATCTAGGGTTTTCCAGGGCGATGTAACTATTATGTTGGAGAATATATCTCCCGGAAATAGAGAACCATTTTGCATAACAACGCCAATTTTTTGTCTTAAACTTTTTGGGTCGAGAGAATTTATATCTTTTCCTCCGTAGTATATAGCACCTTGCTCTGGTTTTTCGAATCCAAGTAGGAGTCTTAAAAGAGTAGATTTACCGCATCCGGTTTGTCCTACTATTGCTACGTATTCGCCTTTTTTGATTTTAATGTTTATATCGTCAAGAATTAACGGACCATCTTTACTGTATCTAAATTTAATATGGTTAACGTCAATATCACCGGAAAGAGATGTAACAATTTTACGGCCTTCGCTACTTTCAGGTTCGCATTCCATAATTGGTTTTATCATTTCAAGGATCGGACCTAAATTTGCGATTTGAAGAGCTATACTTGCAAGAGCCGTTATAGCTGCGTTAACACCGCTGTAAGCAACGCTGAATGATTGATAATCCGATACACTTACTGAACTAATCGCTGCAAAATAGTAAATAGCAATCAATCCAAGCGAAGAAATTATCATACTTATAACTGAACTAATTCTAATCATAATAGGAGGAGAATAATCAAATTTTTCAACTTCTGAATATTGCTCGGCCCATTTTGCAAATGCTCTTTTTTCGGAACCTGTGACTTTAATTTTTTGTATACCTCCGAATAAAGCGTAAACTAGGGATTGAAGTTTAGGAGCAATTTTCATTTTTTTCCTAAATATACGTTGTTGCATTAAGGTCACTAGTACGGAAAAAGCTATAGTAAGGATTATAACTGTCATACCGGGCATAACAAGGCTTGGAGCATAATAATTCATTTGGAATAAGTAACCAAGCGAGAATATAGCCGTGAGACCTGTTGATAAGAGTGCGTCGGCGATTGTTTGACAAAGCGAAGCTATATATCCCATCCTACTTGCAAGTTCTCCGGCGGAGTAATCTCTAAAGAAGGTAGCCGGAAGACTAAACATTCTCATCATAATAGCGCTGTTAACTGATAAGTTAAGTTTATTTTGAAGTCTGGATTCTATAATACTTTTATTTATACCAAGCAGTGTTGTACCGATAGTTATACCAACGAGCAGAGAAGTAACTGATCCTATTAGGGATGTTGATCCGGAGGGGATCAAGATACTGTATATAATTTTGGTGGTATAAGGTGTAAGCATACTAAGAAGCTGCACTACGGCTGTGGCGCCAACCATAAATAATATATCTGATATCGATAATATTTTTGCCATGAATATCATTAAATCTTTAATTTTAAGTTTTGTTTGTGGAAATCCTTTGTAAAAACAAAAGGCATCGATGTTAATTTCTTTAGCTGTTTTTTCATTGACTTTTATTGTTTCGCCATCGGCATTTTTATATTCATATCCGGACCATTTATTTGGAATTAATGCAATAACCTCTCCGGATTTAGTACTTCCAAGTATGCATCCTGTTGAATTTGTCCACCATTTTCCTACGAGTTCTATTCTTCTTCTCATAGTTCCCGAGGGTCTTAACATGTAATTTAGTTGTGCATCTAGATCTGTTATATTTTCAGGGATGTCTGGAATAGGCTGACCTAGAAATTTAAGTATTTCAGAAACAGCTCCTTTTACTTCGCGAATAGCTTTTTGCCCTTTAATTCCTAAAACAGATAATAGATCTGCAAAAGCTCCTTGATACATTTCTTCATCATATCTGCGTCTTTTGTTTATTTGACTTTCAAAAGGATCGAAACTCATATTAAACACCTCCTTTTATTCTGTAGTGACAAGTTTAGTATATAGACCTTCTTTAGCCATAAGTTCTTCATGAGTACCTCTTTCAATAACATTTCCTTGGTCGAGGACGACAATTTCGTCGCAATCTCTAATAGTTGATAATCTGTGAGCGACGACTACGCACGTACAACCCATTTTTCTAATATTTTTCATAACTGTTTCTTCAGTTTTAGCGTCTAATGCTGAGGTTGCTTCGTCTAGGATTATAATAGTAGGTTCTTGAGCAAGAACTCTTGCTATTTCAATTCTTTGACATTGCCCTCCGGAGAAATCTTTTCCTCCTTCTCTTATAACGTGATTATATCCTTCTGGCCTTGATATGATTGTGCTATGAATATCTGCATCACGGGAGGCCAAAGTTACTGCGAAATCTTCAATAGAATCGTCCCACATTTTGATATTATTTTTAATAGTGTCATTAAACATTACTTTATCCTGGTCAACCATAGATATTGAACTATGGAATTTATAGCTGTCAATTTTATCTTTTGGTTTTCCGTCAAAAGTAATTTCCCCATGCCATGGTTTATAAAGGCCCATTATAAGTTTGGCAATAGTTGATTTACCGCTCCCGCTTCCCCCGACTAAAGCTACCCATGAACCGGGTTTAAGACTTAGAGAGAAATCTTTTAAAAGAGGATCTGCAAGTTTACTATATCCAAAGGTAATATTTTTAAGCTGGAGATTACCTTGCAATTTTTCATCGGATTTTTCTTCTGTGTTTGAAATTGCTTTGACATCTGTGGGATACTCAAGGACGTCTTCAATTCTTTCCATGTCGCATCTCATGGTAACGAAACTTTCATATATTTCCATAAGTGTACCTATAGGTACGAAAAATTTTCCTAAATATCCTTGGAAAGCTGTAAGGGTACCTATTGTAAAGTGTCCCTGCATTATTAAATACACACCGCACATGAGTAGCGTAATGTCAGCAATGCTTTGTACGAAACTTGGAATGGTTCCAACATACTGACTAAACTTTGTAATATTTACGGCAGCATTATTTTGCCTTGCATAAAATCCGGCCCAGCGTTCAAAATATCCGCTTTCAGCGCCTGTTGATTTGATAGTCTCAATCATTTCTATACCGGAATATGTTACGCTCATAAGTTTTCCGGAGTTAGGTACGGCTGCTCTTTGAAATTCGAGCATTTTTTTAGAAGTATACCGAGCTATAAGCATATTTATAAGAGTAGCTGTTATACCTATTAAGGTCAATTGCCAACTAAACTTTATCATAACTATCAAGTATAGGAATAAGGATACTATGTCGATAAATATTGGAGAAATTTTTTTGATAAGAGTGAGTGCTATTTGGCCTGTGGATTCTTGCCTTGATACGATGTCACCGATATATCTTTGAGAGAAGAAGTCAAGTGGAAGTCTTAAAACGTGCCACATAAATTCCGCGCTCGAAGATATTGCAAATTTGCCTTCGATTTTAAGCCAGTATATAGACTGTATAATACCAACTAGAACTTGTACTGCAAGTAATAAAAGCATTATGCCTATAAATGGCATAAGCCATTCGGGGTTTCGTTTGGAGAGTATGTCATCAAGAAATATTTTATTGAATATTGGCGATGCCATATCTACGATTTTTAAAACAAATGTAATTAAAAAAGCTAGAATAAACGGTACCATAGCACCTTTCAAAGCTTTTTTTGCAAAAGACATAACACTTTTGGGTTTACCTTCAGGCTTAAAGTCTTTTCCGGGGACGAAAGAAAGAGCGATGCCTGTAAAGGACCTATCGAATTCTTCCATAGAAAGGACTCTTTTACCGCTACCGGGATCATTTATATAAACTTTACCTTTTTTAAAGTCCACTCCGCATAAAACTACAAAGTGATTAAAATCCCAGTGTATTATTGCCGGCAAAGGTAAAGATTCTATATCTGATGGTTCAAGTTTGTATCCTCCGGCTTCAAAGCCATAAGCTCGTCCTGCCTTGAGTATGTTTTTAGCTACGCTTCCGTCTCTTGATACGCCGCAGTCAGTACGGACTTGGGTTAAAGGTATCCATTTTTTGTAGAATGCTGCTATCATACAAAGACAGGCAGCCCCACATTCAAGAGCTTCGAGCTGTATAATAACAGGGACTTTAGCAATTTTTCCCATTTAAATTCACCCGCCTAACTGTTTCCAAACATTAGTTCGAAAGTATTTTTTTGACTGATAACAGCTGTAACTTGGCAAGTTGATCCATTAGATATAACGATATCTTCTCCTTTATCGCTAGACCAATTTCCAAGGCTCAGTTCTACTTCAACAGAATTTCCCTCTGGAATTACGGAAGCTACTATTGAAGGATTTTCGAATTTACTGCTAAGGTAGGCAGTATCTATTATATCTTCTCCAACGAAAAGTATTTCGCCTTCTATATATCCATATTCTTCTCTTGGAGCGTAGTCGGGGGATATTTGTACGTTCATACCTTGTTTTAAACGTTTTGCTGTAGATATAGGAACGTAGCAGTATACTTTTTGGGAGGTATCCATGTAGGATGTTGTAGCAATACCTTCTAAGTCTATTGACTGAGGTATGGAACTTGTGAATATCCATATACATCCTGCAATTAAAATAGTAAATATAGCTACTAGTATTCCAACTAAACTTGGATTTGTAATTTTAATATATTCATTTAACTGTTCAGGAGATGATATCCTTTCTAAAGAGCTTTTTCTAAATAAACCGTTTTCATTTTCAGCCATTTTGTTCCCTCTTTTCATAAAGATTTCAGATTATATTTTTTTATATATTTTTTCCATTTACCTTCCTTTCATACTTAATGATAAATAATGATAAAATTAGCTATAATTTACATAATTTGAATTTCATTTTATAATTAATGAAAAATATTGTCAAGAGATATTGTAATATATATATTTTTTTTTATTTTTGTTATCACATCATCATATTATCATTATATATAATTAAAAATAAAATTTATTAATAAAATGTAAAGACATTTAGGGAGTTAATAAGATATTTTTCTATAATAATTAAAAGTAGTAAAATGATTTTTAAATTAAAAGTCACTTTACTATTTTTTTGATCGTTAGTATATGATACAATATAAATTCAAAAGTATAGGAGGGATAATAATGTTTAGTAGATTAGAGTCAATTGAAAGACATTTTGAAGATATAAATAAAGATTTGTGCGATCTAAATATTATTAGAAACCAAGATACGTATAAAAAATTAATGAAAGAACTTAAAAACATAACGCCTATTGTCGAGAAGTATAGAGAGTATAAAAAAATTGAAAATGATCTTAAAGATGCAAAAGACATTTTATCTGAAAGCTCATCAGACAAGGATCTTAAAGAAATGGCAGAAATGGAAATAGAGACGGCCAAAAAAAAATTAGAGGTTATATCCGGTGATTTAAAGATCCTTTTGCTTCCTAAAGACCCTAATGATGACAGGAACGTTATTATAGAAATAAGAGGAGGAGCCGGTGGAGAAGAGGCAGCTTTGTTTTCAGGAGTACTTTATAGGATGTATAGTATGTACGCCGAGGCCAGAAGGTGGAAAACTGAAATTATAAATTTTAATGAAACAGGACTCGGGGGATACAAAGAAATAAGTTTTATGATTTCCGGTGATGGTGCTTATTCAAGGCTTAAATTTGAAAGTGGAGTTCATAGAGTTCAGAGAGTTCCAGAAACGGAAGCTCAGGGTAGGGTTCATACATCCACAGTAACAGTTGCGGTGCTTCCGGAAGCTGATGACGTTGAAATAGATATTAACCCTGTAGATTTACAAATAGATACTTATAGGGCAGGAGGAGCCGGAGGTCAGCACGTTAATAAAACAGAGTCTGCAATAAGGATTACTCATATTCCAACCGGGGTAGTCGTAGAATGCCAGGATGAGAGAAGTCAATATAAAAATAAAGATAAAGCTATGAAAGTTTTAAAGTCCAGACTTTTAGAAGCTGAAAGAGAAAAACAAAACAGTGCTTTAGCTGAGGAAAGACGCCTTCAAGTAGGCACTGGTGATAGATCTGAACGTATTAGAACCTATAACTACCCGCAAAGTAGATTGACAGATCATAGGATAGGATTAACTCTTTATAAATTAGATAGTATATTAAATGGCGATTTAGATGAAGTAATTGATGCTCTTGTTACTGCTGATAGAGCTGAAAAATTATCAGGTGGAGAAAGTTTATAAAATAAGTATTGACTTTTTATTAATTATATATTATAATAAAAACGTAGAAATTTTATTAAAAAAGGAGTATTCAAATGATCAATAATAAAAATAAAGTAGTGGCAATAGCATTAGGAGGTATTATGGGAATGAGTACAATTGTACCGATATCCGCTGCAGGAGTCGAAGAAAAATTAAGTACTAATGTTTCCCCTTCTAAAAAATACGAGTTAAATTCTTTTAAAGATTTAGTAGTTAGAAAAAGTAAAGAAATAGCGGCAGGTGTTGGTGGGACCGTTGGTTTGCTTTCACTTGGAGGCTGTGTGTACCAAACTGCAATGAAAAATAAGATTGCTGCTGAAAGAGATGAAGCAAATAGACTGAGAGATGAAGCAATTGGTGAGAGAGATAAAGCATTTGGTGAGAGAGATAAAGCAATTGGTGAGATAGACAAAGCAATTGATGAGAGAGATAAAGCATTTGGTGAGAGAGATAAAGCAATGGGTGAGAGAGATAAAGCATTTGGTGAGAGAGATAAAGCATTTGGTGAGAGAGATAAAGCATTTGGTGAGAGAGATGAAGCATTTGGTGAGAGAGATGAAGCATTTGATCGGATAAAAGCAGAATTTAGGCAAGAAATTGAAACAATTACTATACAGAGAAATGAAGCATATAGGCAACTAGCAGAAGCAAATAGGCGACTAGAAGGAGAAAATAAGCAACCAGCCAACGCACAAAAGCAACTAAACGCCCCAGAAAGCAACCAAGCCCAGGATTCTACAGAACTTATGAATTTACAGTTGAAATACGAGTTATTGTGTGCATATAGTGGTTACCCCGTTTTAAAAACAACTAAACCACACCGTTATAGTTGGTGGAGCTCTTGCTCTTTTAAATTAAATAAAGATCAATTTGATTTTTTGATCGATCTAACAACTGGAAAGATTGATGCGACAAAATTTGTTTTCCCTGTATGGAGGATGTTCGACGGGAATTACAGAACGGTTGAGACGGCAAAAAAATTGTATGTCCGTCGATTGGATTGGTTTACTAACTGTGAAAAAAGAAAAAAATTTTTTGACAAATTACAAATAAGTGTACCGATTGCAGAAGCTTTCTTTGATCAGGTTATTGCCCCTAATTATGAAGCTATAGTTACTGGTGCTTATCAGAATATAAAAAAAGCATAGAAGAAAAATTTATAGAGATGAAAAATAATATGAAAATTTTTAACTGTACAAATTACTGTAAAGCTGTTGAAATTTTGAAGTCCGGGGGACTTGTGGCAATCCCGACAGAAACTGTTTATGGTTTAGCAGCAAATATATATGATAGAAAAGCCATTTCGAATATATTCGTTGCAAAGGGACGTCCCTCAGACAATCCATTAATAGTTCATATTTCAAGTATGGATATGATAGACCCACTGGTAGATAAAATGACATATAAAACACAGGCACTGGCGGATAAATTCTGGCCAGGGCCTTTAACTATTATTTTGCCTAAAACTGATAGAGTAAATAATATAGTTAGCGGTGGACTTGACACAGTAGCTATTAGAATGCCCAAACATAAGATAGCTTTGAATATAATAGATAAATTGGGTATTCCCCTTGCGGCGCCTTCGGCAAATAGGTCCGGTAGTCCAAGCCCGACTAGCGCGAAACATGTTTATGATGACCTAAATGGACGTATAGATGCTATAGTAGACGGGGGAGTTTGTGAATACGGGGTTGAATCTACGGTTATAAGTTTTGCAGGAGATATTCCGACGATATTAAGACCCGGAACCGTAACTTATGAGATGATAAAAGAAACTATCGGAGATGTAAGAATTGATAAAGCGGTTTATAATAAATTAGAATCGGGAAAAACAGCTATTTCTCCGGGGCTCAAGTATAAACATTATTCACCAAGGTGTAAGGTGATAATAGTGGACGGATGTAAAGAGAAATATATAGAGTTTGTGAATAAAATCATAAGTGAAAAATCATATGCTTTTTGTTATGATGAAGACATACCTTTTTTAAAAATACCATATATATCATACGGGGCTAGACATAATTTATTACAGCAAAGCAGAAATCTATTTGATAAGCTAAGATACCTCGACGAAATAAATGCTGAAACCGTATATGTGCATTGCCCTAAAAAGGAAGGGATAGGACTTGCACTTTATAACCGTCTTTTAAGATCAGCAGGATTTGAAGTGATTAACCTTGAAAAATAATTTAGTAATTGGAATAACCGGACCAATGGGAGCGGGAAAAAGTTTTGCATCCTGTATTTTGAAGGGATATGGATATGTCCATTTTGATGTTGACAAAATAGCCAAGGAATTAATAGATAAGAGCTTAGAGTGTAAAAACAAACTAAAGAATTTTTTTGGTGAAGATATATTAGATAGCGATTTGAATATAGACAGAAAGATTCTTGGATTAAGGGTTTTTAGTGATATAGAAAGTTTATTAAATCTTGGCCTGATTGTGAATCCTTATATTAAAAAAGGAATAGAAAAATTAATATTTGAAACTGAAAGCAAAATTATTATAGATGCGGCAACTTTATTTAAATCTGGATTAAATGAATTTTGTAAGTATAAAATATATGTTTGTGCTTCTTCAGAAATTAGATGTAAAAGGATAGTAAAGAGGGATAAAATATCTAAAGAGGAAGCTATGCAGAGAATTAAATCTCAAAAAGAGGAAATATTTTTTAATAGAAAATGTGACTTTATTTTAAACGGTAATCTTGATGAAAAGGCAATTTTAGAGAAGATTTCGGAGATGATCACAAAAATTGAAAGTATATAATAATAACAGCAATAATTTTATTAGAGACATTTTAATATTTTTCTTTATAATTATTATAATGATTATTTTGTATGGTATAGGGAATATTAATTTTTATAAAAGTGTTTATCCAAAAAAATATGAAGATATTGTAAACGAAGTTAGTATAAAGTATAATTTAAAACCGCAGCTTATATATGCTGTTATTAAAATAGAAAGTAATTTTGATCCCAATGCGAAATCTTCGGCAGGCGCAATAGGTCTCATGCAAATAACAGAAGATACTTTTAAATGGCTCCAAAGTATAACAAAAGAAGATATGCCTTTACAGTATTTATATGATCCGTATGTAAATATAAATTATGGGACTATGTTTTTATCTATGCTAAGGGATAAGTACTATTCTGATGACATAATGCTAAGCGCTTATAATGCGGGTATGACCCCGGTAGAAAGATGGCTCAAAGACGAGAGTATATCTTTACTTGGCGAAGAGCTAAGCTACATACCTTACACAGAGACTCGAAATTATGTAAAGAAAGTAATTAGAAGTAAGGGAATGTATGAGAGACTTTATTTTAAAAAATAATTTCCGGAGGATGATTTAAAAATGGACGATAATTTAAGTATGTCGCAAGAGCTCAGAGAAAAATTATTTATGAAAAGAAATCATGGTGGAGAGATCCTAAGTGATGGTCAAATAAAAGAAGTATATGCTTTTGCAGATAAATATAAAGAGTTTTTGGGTATATGTAAAACGGAGAGAGAAGCAGCTGGGTATACGGTCGATAGAGCAAAAAAGGCGGGATTTAAAGAATTTAATAAAAATGAGGTATATAAACCGGGAGATAAGGTATATTTTCTTCATAAAAATAAAACATTAGTATTAGCGGTCATAGGAAAAGATAATTTTGAAAACGGAGTTAATTTTGCAATATCGCATATCGATTGTCCGAGACTTGACTTAAAACCTACGCCAATTTATGAAAATAATGATTTAGCTTACTTTAAAACACATTACTATGGCGGAATAAAAAAATATCAATGGCCTACGGTTCCTTTGTCGCTTCATGGAAGGGTTGTAAGAAGCGATGGAAGCTATATAGATATAAGACTCGGTGATGATGAAAACGAGCCTTGTTTTTGTATAACAGATCTTCTTCCCCATTTAGCTAAAGATCAGATGTCGAAGACGATGACCAAAGCTGTTCCCGGTGAAAATTTAAACGTACTGATAGGTAGTTTACCTTTTAAGGATGATAAAGGATCTGAACTTGTAAAACTTAATATTTTAAAACTTTTAAATGAAAAATATAATATTACTGAATCAGATTTTATATCTGCAGAGCTTGAATTAGTCCCAGCTCACAATCCTAGAGACTTGGGATTTGACAGAAGTATGATAGGAGGCTATGGTCACGATGACAGATGCTGCGCATATGCTTCTATTGAATCGATACTTGAGGTAGAATCTCCAAACATTACTTCTGTAGTGGTACTGTCGGATAAGGAAGAAGTAGGCAGTGATGGTACTACTGGAATGAAGTCATCGTTTATAAAATATTTTATAGCTGATTTAGTAAGAAATCAGGAGATAAAGGCAAGAGACGTACTTACAAGATCAAAATGTTTGTCAATAGACGTAAACGCAGGATTCGATCCCAACTTTGCAAGTGAATATGATGCATCAAATAGTTGTTATATTAACAGAGGAGTTGTAATGACTAAGTATACCGGAAGCGGTGGGAAGGTGGGTACTTCTGATGCGTGTGCAGAATTTGTTGGGGAAATCCGAATGATACTTAATGATGCAAACGTACTTTGGCAGGCAGGAGAGCTTGGTAAAGTAGATGGTGGAGGTGGAGGAACGATTGCTAAATTTATATCTAATTTAAATATAGATGTTGTTGATATGGGTATACCCGTTCTCTCCATGCATTCGCCATTTGAGGTCATATCAAAAATAGATCTTTATATGTGTTATAAGGCTATAAGAGCATTTTTAATAAAATAGAAAGTTTAAATAGAGTATAAAGTATTAATTGAATACTTTATACTCAAATATTTTTTATAAATTTATATTTATTTAAATACCTTTGATTTGGATATCTCTATATGAGCTAAAAATTATTTTTTATTCACTTATAAACAATATTATTATTTTGAAGATAAAGATTTTTTGTAAACGTAGTTGATATCATATTATATTTATTTTCGAGATGGAGTAAATGAAAGTTGTGGATTAAATTTTGTATGTTCGACCTCTTGACTTTTTTGTAATTTGTAACATAATTCTATAACAGTAAGGTAGTTTACTTTTTCTATATTTTCAAAAATAAAAATAAATTTATTTGGGGTATGATTTAATGAAAGATATGATAAACAGAATCATAAGCACAGATAAAAAATCCAGGGAAGCGGTGGCGAAGGCCCTAAAATTTAAAGTAGATTCTATCCAAAAGATAAGTGATTTAAGAGAGAAAAAGAGAATAGAACATATTAATAAAGCCAGACAAAATATAAAAATCATGGAGTCTGAGGAAAGAAAAATTGCCGATATGAAAATAAAGGCGATAATGGATCATTATGACAAAATTTCTAAAGACATAGATAAAGTCTATAATGAAAACTCCAGAGTATGGATTTCCCAGATAATCCAGAGGGTGAAGGAAGGACTTTAATATGATATTATCTTATGCTTCAAATGCCGTACTTTCAAAAGCAAGGGCGATGTATGGTAAAAGGCTTAAAGAAAGAGATTATTTAAATTTAATGTCATGTGATAATGTCTCTGAGATAGCGTCATATTTAAAGCATAAAACTTCATATTCAGATATTCTGAGTGCAATAAATGAAAATGATATTCATAGGGAGTATCTCGAAGATATCATAAAAAGGAAACTATTTTATGATTTTGCAGTTTTAGGAAAATATGATTTATCTTCAGGCGAACATTTTTTTAACTATATAATAGCCAAAACGGAAATACAGGAAATAATGCATATAATAATG
Source organism: uncultured Eubacteriales bacterium (assembly GCA_964416045.1). Lineage (GTDB taxonomy): Bacteria > Bacillota > Clostridia > Oscillospirales > Acutalibacteraceae > CAQBRY01. Next base: position 11,875 of record CAYQCM010000007.1, read on the forward strand.
CTTATGGCAGCAGGTAAAGCAAGTGAGTATCTTTATTCGATGCCTGTATTTTTTGGTCGTCATACGAGAATAGATATATATTCATTTTCGAGGATAAAGAGTTTTGATGATTTATTAGAAGCAACGAAAAAATCAGTTTATAATGAGATACTTTTACCATTTAGACCTCGAAACGGCAATGGACCGGTTGATATTTTGCAGATAGAAGCAGCGCTTTATACTTATTTATACGATGTTGTATTTCATATAATAGATAAGTACACAAGGGGAAGAACAAAAGAGGAACTTAACGATTTGTTTAATACGTATGTTGACTTAAATAATATTGTAAGAATAGCAAGAGTAAAGAAATTTTATAATGTAGATGATGAATATATAGAGACGATAATTTTTCCATTTGGAAAGTTGGGAATGAAAGCGCTCCGAGAATATATTTATTCAAAAGATACCAAGCAAATGATGACAGACATGAAAAGTTCAAAAGTTGGTAAGAAATGGCTTTCCAAAGGGCTCGATACTATAGATAAGATTCCAAAATATATGCGTTTTATAAGGAGTCTTCATAATATAAGATTTTCTATATCTGCACCGATAGTTTTACTTTCATACATTTTTTTAAAGGAGATAGAAATTCTCAATATAATAAATATAATAGAAGGTATAAGATATAAATTACCTGCAGAAGAGATAAAAGCAATGTTAATACAATAATATTATTAAAAGAGGGAGGGAAAGAAATGGCTGTTTGTGAAATGAAGTTTATAAGCATAATAGGGCTTATGACTGAGATAGATGATGTAATTAGGATATGTGGGAACTCAAAATCCTTTGAACCTGACGATGTTTTTTCGTTTTATTCAAATACTGAAAAATTTTCACATGTTGTAGAGGAGAATCCATATTCTGAATCGATAAAGATTCTAAAAGATACTGTAATAGCTTCAGGACAAACACTTGATTTAGTAGATGTTGAAAATTTTTATATTGATAATAATCAAATTTCTGAGTATATTGACAATTTATCTGAGAAACTTGGAAAACTTGTTGAAAAGAAGAAATTGCTTCAGCATAAACTAGATAAATATATAAAAGAGGAAAAGCAGCTAGAGCATTTTTTCGGGCTTAATAAAAGACTCGACGAAATAATGTCTTGTGAATATATAAAGGCAAGGTTTGGCAGACTTCCCAGAGAAAGTCATTATAAACTATCGTTATATGAAAATGAGAAAGAAGTATTGTTTTTTCCTTGTACTAAGGATGATATGTATTATTGGGGTATATATTTTGCTCCGATAGATGACCTGGATGAAGTGGACCGTATATTTTCAAGCCTTTACTTTGAGAGTGTTGAGATAACATATATAAATGGTACAGCCGAAGATAACGTAAAGAGACTTAGAGTGATAGAAGAAGAAGTAAAAAAAGAAATAGGTAAAATTGACAGTAAAATAGCAGATTTCTGGAAACATCAAAAAGCACAGTGCATGAGACTATATTCAAAACTTGAAGAACTTAGTGTATATCATGAAGTAAAGAGATATGCGGCAAGGTATAATTATAGTTTTATATTGGTCGGATGGATACCTGCTGATAAAGAAATTGAAATATGTCAAAAGCTTGACAGTATAAATAGTGTGGAATATTCCACAGAAAAAGGAAAGGACATATTAAAATATTCCCCTCCGATAAAGCTTAAAAATAAACGTTTTTTCAGACCTTTTGAGTTTTTCGTAGAGACTTACGGTCTTCCAAATTACAATGAAGTTGATCCTACGGTATTTGTATGTTTAACATATATAGTTTTATTTGGAATAATGTTTGCAGATCTTGGTCAAGGATTAGTTTTGTCGTTAGCAGGGTATTTAATGTGGAAGATTAAGAAAATGCGGCTAGGCAGGGCTTTAATAAGCTGCGGAATATCGTCTGCATTTTTCGGAACGATTTTCGGATCGGTATTTGGATTTGAAAACGCACTTGACGGATTCTATAAAAAAGTATTTGGACTAGATGAAAAACCCGTTTCGGTAATGGCGTCAAATACTACGAACGTTATTATATATTCGGCTGTAGGAATAGGTATTTGTTTATTGATGGTTGCTATGATGATTAATATATATTCGTTGGTTCGACGAAAAAAGTTTGGAGAGGCAATTTTCAGTCAAAACGGAGCGTGTGGATTAATCCTTTATTCAAGTTCAGTACTTATGCTTCTTGACCTTATTTTATTTAAACGTGGATTTGCAAGTAGCTTGTATAGTGCGCTTCTTATAGTAGTACCGATATTTTTTATATTGTTTAACGAGATATTTATAAAAATGTTTGACAGTAATTCAGACTGGAAACCAAAAAATTGGGGCGACTATATTGCTCAAAGCATATTTGAAATGTTTGAAGTTATACTTAGTTATGTAACAAACACGATGTCATTTTTAAGAGTAGGAGCATTTGTTTTAGTACATGCTGGAATGATGATGGTTGTATTTACGATTGCCGAGATGTTTGGTCCCGTGGGATATGTAATTACTTTAGTTGTGGGAAATATATTTGTACTTTGCCTTGAGGCGCTGCTTGCCGGAATACAAGTTCTTAGACTCGAATTTTATGAACTTTTCAGTAGATTTTTCTCCGGAACCGGAAAAGCATTTCATCCCGTAGTTTCTAAGAAGATAGATATTTAATAATATTTTTTAAAAGGAGTTTTAATTTATGATGTCAATATATTTTATTTTACCAGTTATCGTTATAGGTTTAGCAACATTTTTGGCAATCAGGTCAGTAAAAAGGGGAGCAAGTAAGAAAAAAGCGGTTATTTCCCAAATAGTGTCAGTATTTGGATGTATGTTATTTTTATTGGGGGCGTCCATGTTGACAAGTATGCCTAAGGCAGATACAGAAGGAGTAGATACAAAAAATTTAGCAGTATCAGTTGAAGACGTAGCGGCAAAAACTTCGGCATTTGGAATAGGCTTAATAGCGGCAGCACTTGTTACGGGACTTTCAGGAATAGGTGGCGGAATAGCGGTTGCATCTGCAGCGCCTGCAGCTATTGCAGCTACTTCAGAGGATCCAAAAGCGTTTGGTAAATCACTTATTTTCGTAGCGCTTGGAGAAGGAATCGCTCTTTACGGACTTTTAGTATCAATAATGATATTTAACCAGCTAGAAAAATTAGGGGTATAAGTTTATGGAATTTTATCTTATAAGTGACAATATAGATACGTTAGTAGGGATGCGTTTAGTTGGAATAGATGGAATAATTGTACACGAGGAAGATAAGCTCAAAGAGACACTGAAAAATACCGTAAATATGCAGAATGTAGCCATAGTTTTAATAACAGAGAAATTAGTAAAAATGTGCCAAGGATTTATATATGATTTTAAGTTAAAAAATAAAAGACCTCTGGTAATAGAGATACCTGATAGGCACAGCAAAGGTCGCGCAAAAGATTCGATAACGAGGTACATTAGGGATGCAATAGGTATAAAAATATAATAGTAGACGTTTCGTATCTACTTAAGGCAGGGGTGAGATTTTTTGTCTAGTAATGATATAGCAAGTAGATTTTTAAAATCTATAGATAAATACGCTCGTCAGCAGCAGTCCAGGATAGAAGAGGAAATACAAGATATTGAAAAATCCGAACTTGAAAAATCGGAGTCAAGGATTATAGAAGATATAAATAATATGATACAAAAAGAATTAATCAGTATGAAAAATAAAATATCTGTGGATATATCGCATAAAGAGCTAGAGTGTCGAAAAAATTTGGCTAGGAAAAGGCAAAATATGTTAAATGAAATGTTCGATATTTGTACTAAAGAACTTATACAGTACACTAAAACTCCCGAATATACTGAAAAAATCAAAGAGTATGCCAAAGCAATATCAAAGGTATTAGGAAGTACAGATACTAAACTTTTCATAAAGCAAGAGGATTTAAAGTACTCAGAGCTTATAAAAGAGAGTTTTGGAAGAAATTGTGAGATATACGTTGATGAAGATATACAGATAGGCGGAATACGTGGATATAGTGAGAAATTAGGCATGATGGGCGATGAGACATTAGATGCTTCTTTAGAAAATCAAAGAGATTGGTTCATACAAAAATATGGCAGTGAACTAATATATTAATAACTTGGAAGAAATCTTATTTGAAAGGTGGTTTTGAGATGGCGGTGGTCCAGTATGGTGAGACATCGCCTTTTAATATGGAAAAAAAGGATTATATATACGGTATAAATGGTCCGGTAGTAACCGTTAAAAATACGAAATCATTTTCTATGATGGAAATGGTATATGTAGGAAACCAGCAGTTAGTAGGAGAAGTAATAGGAATTAGTGAAGAATCCACGATAATTCAAGTTTATGAGGAAACCACAGGTCTTAAACCAGGGCAGCAGGTAGTTGGTACAGGTGGACCAATGAAAGCATGTCTTGGTCCTGGAATAGTTGATAGAATATTTGATGGAATTGAGAGACCTCTTAAAGCCATAGAAGCTAAGTCAGGGCCATTTATTGCAAGGGGATGCAGCGCGGCATCACTTGATCAGGAGCTACTTTGGGATGTGACGATGCAAGTAAAGGAAGGCGATCTTTTATCGGAAGGACAAATATACGCAAGTTGCCCGGAAACGTCAATAATAACTCATAAATGTATAGTTCCGCCTGGGGTTAGTGGAAAAGTAATAAAGGTTAGTCCAAATGGCAAATATAAGGTAAATGATGTTGTGGTGTCTCTTGAAGACAGTAAGGGACGTATCCATGACCTCACACTTTGCCAGTATTGGCCGATACGTATTCCGAGGAAAATCAAAAAAAGACTGGATTTAAAAATACCGTTGATTACAGGTCAAAGAGTAATCGATACCCTCTTCCCTGTTGCAAAAGGCGGAGCGGCGGCCGTACCCGGAGGATTCGGCACGGGGAAAACTATGACTCAACATCAAATCGCAAAGTGGTGCGATGCTGATATTATAGTATATATAGGATGCGGCGAACGCGGCAATGAAATGAGCCAGGTTGTGGATGAATTTGAAAAGCTTGTTGATCCTAAATCAGGAAAACCAATGACTCAAAGGACAGTACTAATAGCAAATACGTCTAATATGCCTGTAGCTGCACGTGAGGCTTCAATATATACAGGTATAACACTTGCCGAATATTATCGTGATATGGGTTATCACGTGGCAATAATGGCGGATTCTACGTCAAGGTGGGCAGAAGCACTCAGAGAAATTTCCGGTAGACTTGAAGAAATGCCTGCCGAAGAAGGATTCCCGTCTTATTTGCCGTCAAGACTTTCCCAGTTTTATGAAAGAGCCGGTAGAGTTGAAACTTTAGGAGGAAATGAAGGCTCCGTAACGATCATAGGAGCAGTATCTCCGCAAGGATCAGATTTTTCAGAACCCGTAACACAAAATACCAAAAGATTTATAAGATGTTTCTGGGCTCTTGATAAGTCATTGGCATATTCAAGGCATTATCCGGCAATAAATTGGATGTCAAGTTACAGCGAATATTTTAGCGATCTGGACTCTTGGTTTTTAAAAAACGTAGGGGAATCGTTTGTAAGATATAGAAAGAAAATATCAACTATACTTTATGAAGAAGATAAATTAATGGAAATAGTGAAACTAGTTGGATCAGACGTTTTACCGGACGACCAAAAATTAATAATAGAAATTGCGAAAGTTATAAGGACAGGTTTTCTGCAGCAAAACGCTTTCCATAAAGACGATACGTTCGTCCCCTTTGAGAAACAATATAAAATGATGAAAGTAATACTTTATCTTTATAAAAAAGCAAAGCAGTTAGTATCTGCTTCAATACCAATGTCGAGAATTACAAATTCCGGTCTTTTTGAAAAAATAGTTAAAATAAAGTATGACGTGGGAAACAATGAGATAGATAAGCTGGAAGGATATATAAAGGATATAGATATAGCGATAGATAAAATTATAAAAGGATAAGAGGTGAGAAAAAGTGATAATAAATTATGTTGGAGTAAATGAAATAAGCGGAAGTCTTATAGTACTTGAGGGGGTAAAGGGTGCTTCTTATGATGAACTCGTAGAAGTACGTCTTGATAGCGGTGTAAAGAGGCAAGGAAGGATAGTTCAAATTGATGGGGAACGTGTAGTTGTGCAAGTTTTTGAAGGAACAAGTTCAATATCTTTGTCAAATACAAGCGTACATCTTACGGGAAGGCCTTTAGAATTACCTTTGTCATCCGAGATACTCGGAAGGGTATTTAGCGGATCAGGTAAGCCCATTGACGGACTGGGAAAAATATTTCCCAAGAAGAAAATGGATATCAATGGAGTGCCTATAAATCCTATTTCAAGACTTTATCCAAGGAACTATATAAATACCGGTATATCCACGATAGATACGCTGATAACTTTAATTCGCGGACAAAAACTACCGATTTTTTCAGGTTCTGGAATGAAGCATAATGAACTTGCCGTACAAATAGCGCGTCAGGCAAAAATACAGGGCACCGACGAATCAAATTTTGCCATAGTATTTGCAGCTATGGGGGTTAAAAATGATGTAGCTGAGTACTTCAAGAGGAAATTTGATGAATCCGGAGTACTTCAAAAGGTAGTAATGTTTTTAAATTTATCAAATGATCCCATTATTGAAAGAATTCTTACACCCAGATGTGCATTAACGGCGGCAGAATATTTAGCTTTTGAACTTGATATGCATGTTTTGGTTATTATGACTGATATGACGTCCTATGCAGAGGCTTTACGTGAATTTAGTTCATCTAAGGGAGAAATACCCGGAAGAAAAGGATTTCCGGGATATTTATATTCAGATTTAGCGTCTCTTTATGAAAGGGCAGGAATGGTAAAGGGCAAAAAAGGCTCTGTAACTCAAATACCTATTCTTACGATGCCAAACGATGACATAACTCACCCTGTGCCGGATCTTACAGGTTACATTACCGAAGGTCAAATAGTCCTTGATAGATCTCTTTCCAGTCAAGGATACTATCCTCCTATTTCAGTTCTGCCGTCTCTTTCAAGGCTCATGAAAGATGGTATAGGAGAAGAGTATACGAGGGATGATCATTCGGATCTTGCCAACCAATTATTTTCGTCTTACGCTAAGGTTATGGATGCAAGAGCGCTTGCATCGGTGATAGGAGAAGACGATCTTTCGGATATTGATAAAAAATATATGAAATTTGGAAAGTACTTTGAAAAGAAATTTTTAAATCAAGGTATTAATGAAAATAGGTCTATCGAGGAAAGTTTAGATTTGGGGTGGAAATTACTTTCTTTACTTCCAAGAGAAGAACTTAGCAGGATTGATGATAAGATAATAAATAAAAGGTATGTAGAGGGAAGCGAAGAAATATTTAAGCAAGATCAGAAAATAAATTTATTGGATGAAAATGATAGCTCTGAAGATGATGAGGAAGATGACGATCAGGTTTAGGAGTCTAAATAAGGTGGTGCAGTAAAATGACGAATCAAATGGCGCCTACAAAAGGTAACTTAATACTTTCCAAAAAGTCTTTGGGTCTTTCTAAATTGGGTTTTGACCTTTTAGATAGAAAAAGAAATATATTAATAAGAGAAATGATGGCTTTAATAGGAAGAGCCGAAGAAATACAAAATAAAATAGATTTAATTTACGAAAGAGCATATTTAGCACTTCAAAAGGCAAATATAGCACTTGGAATATGCAGAGAACTTGCTTTAACAGTTCCTATTGAAAATAGTGTCAATTTATCCTATAGGAGTGTAATGGGGGTTGAAATACCTATTATTTCTATAGAAATAATAGATGACAAAAGAATACCATTTGGTCTTTATGACACTAACTCAGAGCTTGATAAAGCATATTTAAGGTTTATAGAGGTCAAAAAATTAACTACTGAACTTGCAGAAGTGGAAAGTAGTGTATATTTGTTGGCTGATTCTATCAAAAAGGTCCAAAAACGCGCTAATGCGCTTAAAAATATAATGATACCCAAATTTGAAAAAACAGTGAAATATATGACGGATGCATTAGAAGAAAAAGAAAGAGAAGATTTTTCGAGACTTAAGGTAATAAAGAAAATAAAGTGAAAATAATAATGTATGGACTATATAAATTTAAGTCCATACATATTTTTTAAGGTTTTTACAAATTATTTATAAAAATATATCTATTATTTTTTAATCTGTTTGGTAGTATACGGTAACGTATTAATATTTTCGTCCAATTGTCGTTATACCATTTTATATAATGTACCTTTTCGTCTATAAATAAATTTAGGTATATGCAAATCAGTGGTTGCTGCACATAAGTACTTTGTTACATATTTTTGTCAAAACACCCTATGTATTGATCAGCATTTTTTCCATCATGACTAGACATATTATATATAGTTCTTCTTGTATCTCTTTAAAATGATAAATTTTTAAAAAATAATATTAAAAAAATTATTGTATATGGTATATTTTGAGAAAAATGTGAAATTATAAATTTATAAATGAAAGGAATGGTAATATGAGTTTAAGTGAAAAAATGAATAAATATCTTTGTGATCAGCAGGTAATGTTTGTAAAGCTTCATAATATACATTGGTATATACAGGGGAAGTCTTTTTTTACTTTACATGAAAAAACAGAAGAACTTTATAATAAAACAGCGATAATTATAGATGAAGTAGCAGAGCGTATGTTATCACTTGGATATAAACCAATTGCTAATTTAAAGGAAGCATTATCTAATACTTCTGTCAATGAATTAGGAAGTGAACCTATAGATATTGATAAAGCTGTAAGTGAATTATTAACTGATGTGAAGTATTGGATAAATGATACTAAGGAAGTAGTAGCACTTGCCGAGGAAAAAAAAGACACAGTAACAGCAGATATGTTTAATGGATACCTTGAAGAGTACGAAAAACTTGCATGGATGTTAGACGCATATTCTAAATAGGCATAATATTAAAAGACAGTAAATTTAAATTTACTGTCTATCTTATTTATAATGGCCTTTATAGTCTGACAATAACTTCTTGGTAGAATAATGATTAAATCTTTCTTGTATCTGTTTTTGCTTAGAGGGCAATTTTTGGGCTTGAGAATATAATTTTTTTACTTGATCCATATCATTTGTTGTATTTTTACTAAGTTCAGAAACTTGTTTTTGCAAATCTTTTATAGATTCTAATTTTGTCTGAAGATATGTTGATCTATTTTGATAGGAGGAGAAATTGTTTTCTAGTTGCTGTATTAAATTTAAAGTGTTTTC
>CAYQCM010000008.1:0-19642 GCA_964416045.1 uncultured Eubacteriales bacterium
ATACCGGTAATTGGCCCGGAAAAACAGTTTCAAATGCTATAGGTGAATATAATCATAAAAATCAAAAATTTAGACTTGTAGATATACCCGGAACATATTCTATAATGGCAAATTCTACTGAAGAAGAGATTGCAAGGGACTTTGTTTGTTTTGGAAAACCTGATGCCGTTATTGTCGTAATGGATGCAACATGTATAGAGAGAAATTTAAATTTGGCTTTACAAATTTTAGAAATTACTAAAAACGTAGTTATATGCATCAACTTAATTGACGAAGCCAAAAAAAAGGGAATTAGTATAGATACTGATGAATTATCACTTCAATTGGGTGTACCAGTCGTTACTACTAACGCAAGATCTAGTCAGGGACTAAAAGAACTTATGGATACTGTATACAATTTAATATCCAATAAAATTAAAACTTTTGAAGTTAAAACTCATTATAATACCTACATTGAAAAATGTATAAATGATCTAGAAAAGTCTCTTAAAAAAATATCTGTCAGGGAAATAAATACAAGATGGCTAAGCCTCAAACTATTAGATCCTGACGAGTCTTTACATAAATCAATTTCTAAATATCTCGGGTATAATATTTTAGAAAATGATTTAGTTAAAGATACGCTGAAAAAATCACATGAATATTTAAGTAAAAATAATATGGATAAAAATAATCTTCGGGATAAAATTGTAAGCAGTCTTATTGAAAGATCTGAATCAATATATAAATTATGCGTAAAAATAAATAATGAGTCCTATACAAAAAATGACAGAAAAATAGATAAAATTCTTACGTCAAAACTTACCGGTATTCCAATAATGGTAGTTATGTTGATGGTAGTATTTTGGATCACACTTGTAGGTGCAAATTATCCTTCAGAATTACTATCTAAAGGACTTTTTTGGATTCAGGATAAACTTTCTGACATGCTTATAAGTATAAATACTCCAGATTGGTTAAATGGTATTTTGGTTATGGGAATATATAGAACTCTTGCATGGGTTGTAGCTGTTATGTTACCTCCTATGGCAATTTTCTTTCCGCTATTTACTCTCCTTGAAGACGTCGGATACCTACCTAGAGTTGCATTTAATCTTGATAAATTATTTAAAAAAGCAGGATCACACGGTAAGCAAGCACTAACCATGTGCATGGGATTTGGATGCAATGCGTGCGGAGTTATAGGGTGCAGAATAATCGACTCTCCAAGAGAACGTTTAATTGCTATTATTACAAACAATTTCGTCCCGTGCAATGGTAGATTCCCTACCCTAATTACAATTATAACTATATTTTTTACAAGTTATATAGTAACTCCGGCTAAGTCTTTAATTTCTACGACTATTTTAACTATGACAATACTTCTCGGAATACTTACAACATTTTTAATATCAAATTTCTTATCTAAAACAATACTAAAAGGTACTCCCTCTTCCTTCACCCTTGAACTTCCTCCATATAGAAAACCTCAGGTAGGAAAAGTTATTATAAGGTCAATTTTTGATAGAACGATATTCGTCCTGGCACGTGCTATGGCTGTGGCAGCTCCAGCCGGACTTATAATATGGGTTATGTCAAATACATATATAAATGATGTAAGTATAATTAAAATTTTTTCTGATTTTTTAGATCCGTTTGCTAAATTTATCGGACTTGATGGCGTAATTCTTATGGCATTTGTTTTAGGATTTCCTGCAAATGAAATCGTAATGCCTATAATTATTATGAGCTATATGTGTAGTGGAAGTATCATGGAACTTGAAAACCTAAATCAGTTATATGAATTACTCATAAATAACGGTTGGAACTATATAACCGCTATATGTATGATATTATTCTCTCTTATGCATTTTCCATGCGGTACAACTTGTCTTACAATAAAAAAAGAAACCGGCAGTTTAAAATGGACGGTTTTATCTTTTATAATACCAACAGCAATTGGAATCGCATTGTGTGCAATAGTATCAAATGTTTGTAAATTACTCCACATTTAAAAATTGTAAAATATTGAATCTGTATAATAAAAATTTTTTAGCACACAATATTCTCGTGGAGGTGAGAAAAATGGGTGATAAATTTAGTAACAATGGATTAAACCAAAATAAAAACAAAAACCAAAACAAAAATCAAGAACAAAACCAAAATAAAAATAATAAAGATTGCGGAAACAAAACTCAAGATAAAGGTATAAATAAAAACAATAATTCTTGGTCTTAGTTTAATCAAATATTTAAAAATTTTATAGATACTTAAGGTTTAATTATTATATTTAATATTAGACTTTGAGTATCTTTTTTGATATTTTTATTAGTTTATATAAACATTTTAAGATTATATTTTACTTGATTTATTTTTAAGATTGTAGTAACATTTTTGAGTTAACATTAATATTTTTTTAATATAAGGAGAATAATATGGTAATAAAAGATAAAATATTTGCTCTAATTTCATCTATAACTATAACATTTGTATCTCTGGCTTCTTTAAATCATCCTAATGCTTATGCAGAAGAAAAACCTCTCAGAAAACTTCCCGTCATAACTATCTACAATCCAAATAAATCATATGTTCTAACATTAAGCCCAGAACAAGGCCAGAAAGCAGCTCAACTTATTAAACAAAAATTTTCCCATGAAGATTTAATAATTTCACCTGAAACCTCAAAAACAAAAATTCTAGGAATATCTATTAAATGCTTAAGCATCATTTTAATTAATATTGGGAAATTAACAAAAGAAAATGCTATAAAAATAATAGTCGATTCCTTTTCTTATACCTCTCATGACCAATTTAACATTTTCGTATATGACTTATTAAAAATACTTGACGTTTTATAATTAAGACAAACAAAAACAACTGGTTCAGTATTAAAGAACACAGTTGTTTATTATTTTTTATTTTAATATATACACTATGACGTCTCTTCGACCAAAAGTAAAACATTCCTCTTCAGTATCCATATATAAGTCAACTATTACTCTTCCACTTCTTAATGCTCCACCTGTATCCGAAGCCTCAGCATATCCATAAACAAATTTTCCATCTGCCGACTTTATATAAAGTTTCGTTCCATAAGGTATGATCTTTGGGTCGACAGCTACCGTCCCTCTTGGGGCTACTTTACCTGTAGATGTTTTAGCACCTTCTTCTGCCGTATAAGCCGTACCCTTTCCTGTAAGCTTTGACTTATATTCTATAGTCCTTCCTTTACTATCTGTAAGAACTCCACTGTTATTATCTGTTAAAATTCCACTTGCCTTACTATCACTATCACTTACTGAGCTAATAACCTGAACAGTTTGACTACTTTTCCTAGTACCAACCAAAATAACCTCATTTACCGGACTTACGGACACTCTCGTTTTTACTTCTTCACTCTTTACAACTTTACCGTCTATAATAGTTTCTTTAGTAAAAATTTCTTTTTCTCCATTTTTTCCTTTAACAGCTATTTCCGTTGTACCTTCATCTAACAAACTGGTTTTTTTCGTAATTTTTTCAAACGGTATAACCTCAGTTTCAATCGAATTTCTATACCCTGTTCTTTCAATAGAAAATGACATTCCGTTTGATACTTTTTCATTAAGATCAGCACTTACAATATCTTCAGAATATAAAGGTATATCGGCAAAGATTATCGCATGTAAAACAGTAGAATCCTCAGGTACAGAATATTCCTGAGTCCTTCCATCTGCCGTCACTAATATTTTAACTCTTTTTTCTACTATAATTTCCATTCCCGGATCTAATAAAGTGTTTACATCATGAGAAATAAAATGATTCTCTTCAATTTCCACCCCTGCTGCAATAAGAGCGTCATATACTGTGTTTTCATGGGTAAGTTTTAAACTTATGGCATCCTTGTCATTAGCTTTTACCTTGACTTCGAAAGCTCTATTTACTATTAATTCTAATGACAAATCATTTTCTTCTATACTCGTTATAGTATCATTCTCATCAAGCTCTATACCAGTCTGCTCTAATATTTTCTTTACATTGTTATTTATAGTTATTAAGGAGAATACATTTTCACCGTCTATAACTGTAACCTTTCTACTAAAGGCGAAAACAGAAAATACAGACGCTAAACATATTATACTCATTACCGTAACAGCGACTATTCTCTTTATATTTATTGTTTCTTTCAATATATTTTTTATCTTTTCATCTAAAAAAGATCTCATACTATAACAGCCTCTTTTCATACCGTTGTATATTCATTTATTTTATATTTTAAATGGTTAATATTGTTATGCATTAACTAGGGGGGGTATGCCCTTATATATTGATTGTATTAAACAATTAGTAGAATGTCAAACTCGCCAAACATAATATTTTGTATATAACGACGAACAATAGTTAATAAATTGTAATAATAGTTAATAAATAATTAAATATTTTACCCATATTAAAGGTTTTAAATTTAATCTTCTCACATTAATACAAGTTTATTTAGTAAATGTGACGAAATTAAAAATTACAATATCGTTACAAAAAATTACACTTTTTAAAATATAATTTTATATATAAAATTATATAATTTTTATATTTTAGTTTGACAAATTATATATAGATTGCTAAAATTTATTTACCATACTTTATAATAAGGAGGAATTTTAATAAAGACATAAAAAAACTAGATGAAAACGATTTAAACAAAGTTAGCGGCGGAATGGTTAAGACTAAGGATGTCAACAGTTTTTTAAAAAGCACAGAATATCCACCACTTGCGCCACATGCGGCACTGAATGCTATATAAAATTAGCTAAAAAAGATATAAGAGAACAGAAAAGAGTAGGCAGTAAAGTCCGTAGATCATACCGGGAAACCGAGACTTTTTGGACATGTGAAAAGTGTAGAAAAAAATCATACAAAGCTGAGGCGTTTTGGTGGTATTTTTTGCCAAACCCTTTCGCTAATTGGCAGGAAAATACTTTTAGCGTATATTAATAGGAGTCTTGACGAGATCAAAATTATTTTGTTACTCCTTCATCCAACAAAAGCGAGTGAAAAAACTCTAAAAGTTAATTTTGCAGGAGATCTAATATATTTTTCGTTTAATTTCCATCCTAGTGTAAAGTCAGACACCAAATTTTATAAAAAAAGGAAGGTTTTATATCATGGCTGATCAGAAAAACAACTTAATAAATGGTCTACAAAAATTAGAAGACGAAGATACCTCATTAGTAAGCGGAGGTGTCAATACTTCCGTTTACAATCCAGCAGGACTTAATGATATAGCTTATACTTGCCCAAAATGCGGATTTAAAGTAGAAATAAACACGAAACAGAAATGGGAAGACGGTACTTATAAAAATGAATGGAGCTGCCCTCAATGCCGCTCAAGAAATATGTCCATCTTCACATATAAAAAAAATAAAGTTTTTGCAAATTCTATAAATGGTTCTACTTATGAAGTTTCTGATATCAAAAATCTTGATCTTTAATAAACTTCTTTTGTAAAAACATAAATTATAATACAAAAATAAAATGTCAAAACATTATAATAGCTAAAAATAAAACTTTTATAGGCTACCTTTTAATATTTATAATTTTAGAATCTAATAATTATTTCTTTATCTCAATACTCTAAGAAAACTAATTTATGTGAAGATATGATCAAATACTGCCTTTAGTCAATTATAGTATTAAATTTTCCAAAAATCTTTAAATTTATAGTGTTGTCCAATTTTGGAAATTTACAAGTTAATTTCACATAGAATTAACTCTGGAAATAACTATGAAATTAAAAAATTTTTATTGAAATAAATTTCTATGCATGATATAATTTCTTACTGTTGTTATCATAAGAAATTTATTTGGTTCTTTTGATAAAAATATCCTGATATTCCTCTGCTGATTATTAAACAGTATGAATATTCAGAGTAATGTTGGAGGATTTTTAATGAAAGCTTTAGAACTTATTTCCAATACATCCGCAAAAAAAGAAATCCCCTCTTTTAATATTGGCGATACTGTAAAAGTGGATGTTAACATTAAAGAAGGAAACCGTGAACGTATTCAGATTTTCGAGGGTACCGTGATTGCAAGAAAAGGAAGCGGTATAAGCTCCACCTTTACTGTTAGAAGAATTTCTTATGGCGTTGGTGTTGAAAGAGTTTTTCCTTTACACTCTCCAAACGTCAAAGACGTAAAAGTAATCAGAAAGGGTAAAGTACGAAGAAGTAAACTTTACTATTTACGCAACAGAATTGGTAAAGCAGCAAAGGTTAAAGAAAAGATGAACTAATCTTTTATGGGACTTGTCTTACAAAGTCCCTTTTTTAATACGGTTACTTATAAATATACCATTTAACGTACTCAGCAAATAAAATTTAGATATTATAAAGAGGTAATATATATGAACGATAAAAATAATTCTAACAATATGTCTCAAAATAATATTGATAGGTTTAATACCAGCTTTTCAACTTCATCTTTTGAATGGCTAGAATCTATAGCTCAAGCTCTTGTGGTTATGGTTGCAATACTTTCATTTATATTCCGAATTGCTACTGTGGACGGAACTTCTATGCTAAATACTTTACATGATAGAGACAAAGTATTTATATTAAAGTGGAGTTATACGCCTAAAAATGGCGATGTCGTTGTAATTACCAGAGGCGATAAATTTGATAAACCTCTTATTAAAAGAGTTATTGCAACTGAGGGGCAAACTCTTAGTATAGATTTTGATAACAATACGGTTACCGTAGATGGAAATGTTTTGGATGAACCATATATTTTGGAACCTATGTGGCGCAGAGGTGACGGTGTTATTCCGGATGTTGTTCCAAAAGGACATACATTCGTAATGGGAGATAACAGAAATAATTCCGCAGATAGCAGGTATAAGGAGATCGGCGTAATCCCAAATGAAAATATCGTTGGTAAAGCCACACACATTATTTTCCCATTTTCAAGAATCGGCGTAATAAATTAAAATAATGAGGTATATTATTAATGAACCACGAAAATAAAAATGATTATGAAGAAATAAATAAAAACTATGAGGTCGATGACAGACCAACAACCAGATTCTCAACATCATGCTTCGAATGGCTTGAATCAATTGCTCAAGCTATTATAGTAGTGGTGATTTCTCTTTCATTTATATTTAGGATTGTAAATATAAGTGGATGGTCTATGCTCAATACTTTACGTGATGGAGACAAAGTAGTAGTTTTAAAGTGGAACTATACTCCACATAACGGAGATGTTGTTGTAATCACTAGGGGTCAGTTTCTAGACGAACCTCTGGTTAAAAGGGTAATTGCTACTGAGAATCAAACTTTTAGTATAGATTTTGAAACGGGAAAAGTAACAGTAGATGGCAAAATTCTTGATGAAACATACATAAGAGAACCTATGTGGCTCCAAGGCGACGGTGATATTCCCGACGTTATACCAAAAGGATATAGTTTCGTAATGGGCGATAACAGAAATCATTCTATGGACAGTAGATTTAAAGACGTAGGTATAATTCCAAATGAAAACATCGTTGGCAAAGTCGCCTTTATACTTTTCCCATTTGACAGATTTGGAATGATTCAGTAACATGGAAAATCTTATAAATATCCAATGGTTTCCCGGCCATATGGCAAAAACGAGAAGAAAATTAAAGGAAGATTTAAGTCTTGTTGACATAGTTGCAGAAATAATTGATGCAAGAATACCTATAAGCAGCAGAAATCCCGAAATAGATTCTATAATCTCAAAAAAGCCTAGGTTTATTATCCTTAACAAATCTGACTTGGCTGATAATTTTCAAACTGCTAAATGGCAACAATATTATAAATCTATGAGTATCCCATCGATTAAACTGGATTCTATGAAAAATAAAGCTATACCTGAATTCCATAAAATATGTAAATTAATATTAAATGATAAAATTCAAAAATGGAATTTAAAAGGTATGAAAGGGAAAAATATCAAAGTTATGATCGTAGGTATACCGAACGTAGGTAAATCTACCATAATTAATAATCTGACTAAAAAAAAACGTGCCAAAACAGAAAACAAACCCGGTATCACTCGCTCAAATCAGTGGTTTTCTATAAATAACGGTCTTGAACTATTAGACACTCCCGGAGTATTGTGGCCTAAATTTGAAAGTCAAGCTGTTGCACAAAATTTGGCATTTACCGGAGCTATTAAGGATAGTATTTTAGACTACGAAGATCTTGCTTTTAACTTTATAAAAATATTAACATCCAAGTACCCTGAAAGCCTTATTAAAAGATTTAACATAAGCTTATCTGATTTTGAAGATCCAAACATTATAATAGAAAGTATCGGTAAAAAAAGAGGTATACTTATGCCGGGAGGCAATATAGATACGGAAAAAACCTCGCAAATTATTATAAATGAGTTTAAATCAGGAAAACTTGGTCAAATAACACTCGAAAGCGTAGATGATATTATTGATAGAAAATAAAAATCCACTTTACTATGAAAACATATATATAAATCAAGGATTTGAGCTAATATGCGGAGTAGATGAAGCCGGAAGAGGTCCACTTGCCGGACCTGTATATGCTGCAGCTGTTATACTTCCAAGAGAAAAATTAATAGAAGGTGCAAAAGATTCAAAAAAACTTTCACCTAAGAAAAGACAAGCTTTATATGACACTATAATTTCAAATGCATTAGACTACGGTATTTCAAACGTTGATGAAAATGAAATAGACAAAATAAATATTCTAAACGCTACTCACCTTGCAATGAAAAAGGCCATAAGTAGACTCAATATAAAACCCAACATGATATTAATAGACGGCAATAGCAGTCCAAAATTAGAAATCCCCTGCAAGACTATCGTAAAGGGTGATGATCTTTCTATGACTATATCCTGTGCTTCTATCCTTGCAAAAGTCGAGAGGGACAACTTTATGGTAAAAATGGCCGAAAAATATCCTCAGTACCTATTCGAAAAACACAAAGGCTTCGGCACTAAAGCGCATATTGAAGCTATTAAAAAACACGGTCCGTGCGAGATACACAGAAAAAGTTTTATTAGAAAAATTATTGGAGGTGGAAACTAATTTTGTCCAGAAAAAAAGGGTACGTTGGAGAAGAAATTGCCATAAATTATCTTAAAAACAAAAACCTCAAGTTTATATGTAAAAATTACTATAGTAAATACGGTGAAATAGATATAATTTTTGAAAACTTACAATATATTATATTTGTCGAGGTTAAAATGAGAAAGAAAAATTCTCTTGTATCTGGACTCGAATCAATTTCTTCCAAAAAACAAGAAAATATAATAAAAACAGCTTACGTCTATCTAGAAAAAACAAAGGAGCTTAAGCAGCCCAGATTTGATATTATATCTATCGAGATAGATAATAAAACAGGAACCGAGTTAATTAATCATATCGAAAATGCTTTTGAAGCAGGAGGGAAATCATATTGAGATTTTTTGACTTACATTGCGATACGCTATATAGAATCCTAGAAGAAAATCAAAATATATACTCAAATACCTTTCACGTAGATATTAGCAGGACGTCAAAATATAAACCGTATATAGGATGCCACGCTATTTTTATACCGGATGAATATAGGGGTCAAAACGCCTTAGACCTATTTAACAGAGCATATAAGCAGCTTTGTTTACAGGAAGAAAAATTTAATAAATATATAAAGGTATGTAAAAATAGCTTAGATATTAAAAATATCAACGAGGATCATATAAAACAAGGTATTATATTTACCGTTGAGGGTGGAGCTGCTTTAGCAGGAAACATTAATAACGTAAAACATTTATATAACCTTGGCGTAAAAATAATGACCCTTACTTGGAACGGATCGTGCGAAATCGGTGACGGCGTTGGAGTTGAAAATTCGAGAGGTCTTTCAAAGTTCGGTGCATCAGTTATAAAAGAAATGGAAAACTACGGTATAATAGTTGATATATCCCATGCAAGTGAAAAATTATTTTATGATGTTAGTCAAGTAGCATCTAAACCGTTTATTGCTACCCATTCAAATGCTAAATATATATGTCCGCATAGAAGAAATCTTACTGATGAACAATTTAAAGTTATAAAATCATCGGGCGGTATAGTGGGTATAACTTTTGCTAAAGACTTTCTATCTCAAAAAGATGCGTCTTTAACTGATATAATAAAGCATATCGAACATTTCTTGTCTCTTTCAGGGGAAAATACAGTAAGTATCGGAAGCGACTTCGATGGTACAAATATGCCAAAAGGCATTGATGGTATTGAGTCTATTTATAGTCTCTATGAACAGATGCTTAAATTAAATTACAATGAATCGCTGATTGATAAAATATTTTATAAAAATGCTTATAATTTTATAATAAATAATATTAAATAAGAGGATGAACATGTCTGTTTACACAATATCTGATCTGCATCTTTCGTTGTCAGATCTGAATAAGTCCATGAACGTATTTAAAGGGTGGGAAAATTACACTCAAAAAATTTACGATAATTGGGTCAAAACTATATTGCCAGAAGATACAGTTATAATCGTAGGAGATGTATCTTGGGCAATGAAGCTCGAAGATACTAAAAAAGATTTTCAGTTTCTTAATAATCTGCCAGGTAAAAAAATTCTTATAAAAGGAAACCACGACTTTTGGTGGTCCAGTATAACTAAAATTAATAATTTTCTTAAGGAAAATAATTTCACCTCTATTACTCCTCTTCTTAATGACTGCATACCCTGTGAAAATCTTTGTATATGCGGAAGCCGCGGCTGGATAATAAATTCTCAAAAAGATGCCGATAAAAAAATACTTCTTCGGGAAATTGGCAGACTTAAAACGTCTATTAAAAAATCTGATAACTATAATAATTTAGAAAAAGTAGTGTTTACTCACTACCCCCCTATATTTTCAAACATTATTAATCATCAAATATTAGATGTTCTGATTGAAAGCAACATCAAAAGATGTTATTATGGTCATATTCATTCAAGCGGCTTTAAAAAAAATATTATGGAGGGATTATATAATAATATATTTTTTAAACTAGTCTCATGCGACTACCTTGACTTTACACCTATTCTTATAAACTAATTTTTATTTATTAATTTTTTTATTACCATAGAATTTTATATCTATATCTAGTATAATAATATGGTTTAAAATTTTTGGAAGGATGAATTTTAATGTACTTAAAGTCGTCAAAAAATATCGATGTTAACAGATATGAACTCGAAATAGAAGTTTCCCCTGAAGAATTTAATAAAGCTGTGGATAAAATATACCAAAGAGAAAAAGGAAAGATAAACGTTCCCGGATTTAGAAAAGGTAAGGCTCCTAGATCGTTTATAGAAAAATATTACGGTGAAGGAATCTTTTTTGAAGACGCTATCAACAGTATATATCCTGATATATTAGAATCTGCGTCTGAAGAAGCAAACTTGGAACTCGTCGATGATAAAATGGATTTTGATCTTATAAATGCAAGTAAAAAAGAGGGACTTCATTTTAAAGTTAAAGTAACCGTTATGCCTGAAGTAGAGATAGACAATTATAAAGGTATAGAAGTATCAAAAAGAGCAGTAAGTTTTTCTGAAGAGGACCTTGAAAACGAACTTAAAGAAGTGCAGAAAAAAAATGGACGTTTAATAACAGTAGAAAATAAACCGGCTAAACTCGGAGATACTGTTATAATAGACTTTGAAGGAACTATTGATTCAGAGAAATTTGAAGGCGGAAGCGCTACTAACTTTACATTAGAACTCGGTAAAAAACAATTTATAGGCGATTTCGAAGAACAAATCGTGGGTCATAATACCGGTGATGAGTTCGACGTAAATGTTACATTCCCCGAAAATTATCATGCTGCTGATTTTGCAAATAAAACTGCCGTATTTAAAGTAAAGCTCCATGAAATAAAAGAAATGGAACTACCTGAAATTGATGATGAATTCGTAAAGGATATAAGCGAGTTCGATACTTTAGATCAATATAAAGAAGATCTTAAACAAAAAATTATTAAAAATAAAGAACAAAAAGCTCAAGATGATACAGAAAATGAAATGATCGAAAAATTAATCAAACTCGTTAAAGCTGAAATACCTGAAGCTCTAATAAAACTTAAAATAAAAGAACTTATGAAAGACTTTGAATATCGCCTTCAAGCTCAGGGAATAAAATTTGACGACTACCTTAAATATACAGGTACTGATGCTTCTAAAATAGAAGAAACCTTCAGACCTCAAGCCGAAAGTCACGTAAAACTTGCTTTGGCTCTTGACAAAATCGCTAAAATTGAAAATATTGTCCCGACAGAAAGCGACATCCTAGAAGAGTATAATAAAATAGCAAAACATTATAATATGGATTTAGACAAAGTTAAAAATATTATTCATGAACCCGATATCAAAAAAGATATCTGCTCTAAAAAAGCACTGGATATAGTAAGAAATAATTCAATTGTAAAATAGAATTTAAAGATTGGTTTTAATTTTCGGAGGTGTTGATTTAATGGCAAGTTTAGTGCCTTACGTAGTAGAACAAACAAGCCGTGGGGAAAGATCCTATGATATATTCTCAAGGCTTCTTAATGACAGAATAATTATTCTCAATGATGAAGTTAACAGTACAACAGCCGGATTAGTAGTTGCGCAGCTATTATATCTCGAAGGTCAAGACCCTGCTAAAGACATAAATTTATATATAAATAGTCCCGGAGGATCCGTAACAGACGGTTTTGCAATATTTGATACCATGAATTATATAAAATGCGATGTATCAACAATTTGTACGGGACTCGCTGCAAGTATGGGGTCATTCCTACTCGCTGCGGGTAAAAAAGGAAAAAGATACGCCCTTCCAAACAGCGACATAATGATACATCAACCTAGTGGCGGCGCTAAAGGTCAAGCAACAGACATCATGATACATGCAGATCATATTCAGCAAACCAAAAAAAGACTTAATACAATATTGTCCGAAAATACAGGACAGCCTTATGAAAAAATCGCACAAGATACTGAAAGAGATAATTTTATGTCCGCCCAGCAGGCTGTAGAGTATGGTATTATTGACAAAGTTATAGATAAACGATAAGGTTTGGTGGATATTATGGGAATAAATAAAGGAAGTAAAGATAGAGAACTTAATTGTTCTTTTTGCGGAAAACCTCAGGATGAAGCTAAAAAACTTATTGCCGGTCCGGGAGTTTGTATTTGTGATGAATGTATAGATCTATGTGTGTCTATAATAAATGAAGAACTTCATGAAAATAGTTCTAAAAATAAAAAAGATGAAAAATCAGACGGTAAAAAAATAATTCTTCCAAAACCACATGAAATAAAAGCTAAACTTGATGAATATGTAATAGGTCAAGAAAGCGCTAAAATATCTTTGTCTGTGGCTGTATATAACCATTATAAGAGAATATATTTTGGAGATGATGATGTTGAGATAACTAAAAGCAACGTATTATTAATGGGCCCTACAGGTGTTGGTAAGACTTTACTTGCTCAAACTCTTGCAAAAATGTTAAACGTTCCTTTTGCTATCGCAGACGCTACCACTCTTACCGAAGCAGGATACGTAGGTGAAGATGTTGAAAATATACTTCTTAGACTTATCCAGGCTGCTGATTTTGACGTTGAAAAAGCAGAACGTGGAATAATATATGTAGATGAAATCGATAAAATTGCAAGAAAATCGGAAAACACGTCTATAACAAGAGACGTAAGTGGTGAAGGCGTACAGCAAGCACTTCTTAAAATATTGGAAGGAACAGTTTCTAACGTACCGCCAAAAGGCGGTAGAAAACATCCCCAGCAAGAATTTATACAAATAGATACTTCTAATATTTTATTTATATGCGGTGGAGCTTTTGACGGTATAGAAAAAATAATAGAAAAAAGAGTTGGTACTTCTTCCATGGGATTTGGAGCAACAGTTCTGAGTAAAAAAGAACTAAATGCTACAGATCTAATGAGTAAGGCAATCACTCAGGATCTAGTAAAATACGGTCTTATTCCTGAACTCGTAGGAAGACTTCCTGTAATAACTTCTTTAAATGGTCTTGATGAAAATGCTCTTATAAGAATACTTACCGAACCTAAAAATTCACTTGTAAAACAATATCAAAAATTATTCGCTCTTGACAATGTGGAATTAGTCTTTGAAGATTCATCTTTAAAAGAAATCGCTAAAAAAACTATAGATAGAAATAGTGGCGCAAGAGGTCTTAGGTCAATAATTGAGGAAATCTTAAAAGATATAATGTTTGATGTGCCTTCTGACCATACTATTGAAAAAGTTGTAATCGATGGGGATGTAATCAAAGGTAAAAGTAAACCGAAATTTTCCTTTGATAAAAACCGTAAGCCTTCTATAATATCTATAGAGTCCAATAAACTTAAGAAAAATAATAAAAAAAGCGATGCTTCTTAGTAAATCATAATAATATTAAAATATCTTAGTAGTGGGGGTGAAAACAATAATGGATGAAATAGTGAATATAGATAATAATCAAATTGAAATCCCTAATTATGTTGTACCTGTACTTCCTCTTAGGGGAATAGTTATGTTCCCAAATATGATACTTCATTTTGATATTGGTAGAAAAAAATCTATTGCAGCTGTAGAGTATGCTATGAAATCCGGAAAAAAGATTTTTATTGTTACGCAAAAACACATAAAAAAAGATAACCCTAAAGAGTCTGATCTCTATTCGATAGGAACTATAGCTAATGTAAAGCAAATTCTTCATCAATCAGGAAATGTAGTAAGAGTACTTATTGAAGGGATATGCAGGGCTAAAGCTCTTGACTATATGTTCGATAATAAATATATTGAAGCAGAAATTACACCTATTGAAGAAATAGACTACAAACCTACTCCTCAAACGAAAGCTTTAATACGTAAATCTCAAGAAATATTTGCTAAATATTTATCTTTATCTCCAAGAACTCCCCCGGATCTTATTCTAGGGGTTAAAACTATTAAAAAAATGGGAGATTTGGCTGATTATATTATATCTAATGCAATACTTGATTTTATCGAAAAACAAGAAATCCTAGAAGAATTAGATCCACAATCGAGGATTGAAAAATTATTAATATTTTTATCCGATGAATTGGAAGTTCTTTCATTTGAAAATGAGATTGCTTATAAATTAAAAGAAAACCTGGATAAACATCAAAAAGAATATTTCTTAAGAGAACAAATTAAAATTATTTCTCAAGAACTCGGAGATGATGATGACCCATTCTCTGAAGCGGAAGAGTATAAGAAAAAATTTTCTAAACTAAAACTTGATAAGCAAATAATGAAAAAACTTAAAAAAGAATGCGATAGATTCTCCAAAATGCCTCCAGGATCAAGTGAAGCCAATATTTATAGATCATATTTAGATGAATGCCTTTCTCTGCCCTGGAACAAAACGTCAAAAGACAATATTGATATAAATGAAGCCAAAAAAATACTAGATAAAGATCATTATGGTCTCAAGGAAGTAAAAGAAAGAATAATAGAAATACTTGCCGTTAAACAGTTATCTAAAAACCTAAAATCCCAAATAATATGTTTAGTTGGCCCCCCAGGGGTTGGTAAAACATCTATTGCTAAATCGTTAGCATCAGCTATAGGAAGAAAATACGTAAGGGTATCTCTTGGAGGAATAAGGGATGAATCTGAAATTCGTGGACATAGAAAAACATACATTGGTGCTATGCCAGGAAGAATAATATCCGCTATAAAACAAGCTGAAACTAAAAATCCTCTGATACTTCTTGATGAAATAGATAAACTTACTAAAGACTATAATGGCGATCCAGCAGCTGCCCTTTTAGAAGTTCTGGATCCGGAACAAAATAATAACTTTCACGATCATTATATTAATTTACCTTTTGATCTTAGTGAAGTTTTATTCGTAACTACTGCAAATGATAAAAGATTAATTCCACCTCCACTATACGATAGAATGGAAATTATAAATCTTTATAGTTACACACATGAAGAAAAATTTAATATCGCCAAAAAACATCTTATACCTAAACAATTGGACAAAAACGGATTAAGCTCTTCAACTTTTACTATAGATGATGAATCTATACGCCTTATTATTGACGGTTTTACAAAAGAAGCAGGTGTTAGAGAACTTGAAAGAAAAATCGCTTCATTAATGAGAAAATCTGCAAAATTAATAGTATCCAAAGAAAAATCTACAGTAAACGTAAATAAAGATTTTATAATAGATATGTTAGGACCTATAAAATTTAAAAAAGAAAAAATTTCTAAAAAAAGTGAAATAGGAATCGTTAGAGGACTTGCTTGGACGTCTGTGGGCGGTGAAACAATGCCAATAGAAGTATCTCTTATGAAAGGAAAAGGTAAACTACAAATTACAGGGTCCTTGGGAGATGTAATGAAAGAGTCGGCACAAATTGCCGTAAGTTATATAAGAAGTAACTATGATAAGTTAGGAATAAACCAGGATTTCTATAATAAAACTGATATTCACATTCATGCCCCTGAAGGTGCAGTGCCTAAAGATGGTCCATCCGCTGGTGTTACTATGACTACTGCTATAGTGTCTGCTCTAAGTAACGTCCCTGTAAAACAAGATGTCGCTATGACAGGGGAAGTAACACTAAAGGGAAAAGTTCTCCCCATAGGTGGACTAAAAGAAAAAACTATAGCTGCTTACAGAGCAGGTGTTAAAACAGTTATCATCCCGTCTGACAATGAAAATGATTTGAAAGATATAGATGAAATAGTAAAAAGATCATTACATTTTGTAATGGCAGATAGTTTAGACACAGTGTTTACTCACGCTTTAGAAAAAAGTAACAACAAAGATAAATCTATCATTCATTAAAAAGGAGATTTAAAAATGAAATGTAAATTTAAAAAGTTTTTTTCATTTTTTCTAGCGATATTAATATTTAATATACCAAACTATGCATTTGCTTTTAATGGAAAAATGCCAGATGAAGTTAAAAATTTACTTGTAAATTATGTAAAAGAATTTTCAAAAGACAATAAAAAAGATTTAGAAATAAAATTGATTTCAACTTCATGGGATTTATATATAGGTAAATTTACAAGAATTAAAAAAAGATTAATAGCGCTAAGTAACTGTTGTGATATAATTCTTGAGGAATGTTCAAAATTTGATGACCCGAAATATGGAAAACTAAAAAAATATCTTTCAATTATAAAACAAAATTGTGATTATTATTTCATAGTTGAAAACTATGGGGACTTATGTACAAACTCCTTTTTATTTAAAGACAAAGGACCATCATACGGAACTATGATTCAGAAAAGACCACATAGATTTATTAACTATATAATGGATGTTCTTTGTTTAGCAAGAACAGGTAAACGCTATTAATATCCCAAATTTTACTAGATATCATAACAATATTTCAAAAGGATATAAAATATATAGATGAACAACAATAATTTTAAAATAGATTTTAATAATGTGAAATTAGAAACTTCAGCAGGTAATATATCAGGATTACCTGCTGATAGTTTACCTGAAATAGTTTTTTCAGGCAAATCAAATGTAGGTAAATCATCAACAATAAATAAAATTATAAATCGAAAATCACTTGCCAGAACGAGTAATACCCCGGGTAAAACCGTAACTATCAATTTTTACAGCACTGGGGATACCAGGTTAGTAGATTTGCCCGGATATGGCTATGCTAAAAGATCATTTTCAAAAAAAAGAAAATGGTCCGAATTAGTACAAAATTACTTCTCAAATAGAAAAAATATAGCATTGGTAATTCAGATTATTGATATTAGGCATCATCCATCGCTGGAGGATCTACAGATGATAGAATATCTTGTAAGCTCCGGTCTACCTTTTGTCGTATTATTAAACAAGGTAGACAAACTTAACAAAACTCAGAAACAAGACAGACTATCTAAGATAAACACTGAACTAAAATATCAAAATATTAATACTCTGGTTATATCATCTAAAACCGGAGAAAATATTGACAAACTTCGTCAAATAATATGTGATAGTATACCTAAATAATTATATTTTTAAATGTATATATATTAAATCCTTATGGAACAATAAACCTAAGGAGGGAATATTATGAAAATAACACCTAATCAGTATAGTACAATGGCTAGTGAGGCCTCACCAAGTAGTAAAACACTTAAAAATATAAGTTTAGCTTTCCTATCAGGAGGCATAATATGCACTATAGGACAAGTACTTCAAAATGTATACATGAACATGGGAATGGAAAAAAAAGATGCTAGTACTCTAGTATCAGTAACACTAATAGCTTTAGGAGCATTTTTAACTGCTATAAAAGTATACGACAATATAGCTAAACACGCCGGGGCAGGTACTATATTACCCATTACCGGATTCGCTAATGCAATGGTTTCACCAGCGATGGAATTTAAAACAGAAGGACATGTTTTAGGTCTTGGCGCAAAAATGTTCTTAATTTCAGGTCCAGTGATCGTCTTTGGGGTAATAGCCTCAGT
Source organism: uncultured Eubacteriales bacterium (assembly GCA_964416045.1). Lineage (GTDB taxonomy): Bacteria > Bacillota > Clostridia > Oscillospirales > Acutalibacteraceae > CAQBRY01. The sequence goes on from CAYQCM010000008.1 coordinate 18,473, forward strand.
GGTATATGGCATTATAGTTTACATGTTTAATTTATACTAAATCATTAGAATTTAAATTTTTAGCACATAAACAATCTCCCAAATAAATTGGGAGACCTTTTATGTTTTTTTGCGACAGTATTTTCTGTTCCACTCATTACAGCCGCCAATATCAGCACCAGAAGCGACACCCGCCAAAGCACCAATACCAGCCCCAACGGCAGCCGCAGAAAAGGCAGCTGCTGACGTTTTGGCTATTACTTTCCAAACATTTTTTAAAAAGCTATCCTCATCCTTACTTTTTCGTATAGTATCAGCAAGAGCATAAGCTCCTCCCAATACACCTCCAACTCCAAGACCCCAAAGAATACCCTCACCAGTCCCAATTATTCCGGCAATTGTCATTTTATCAACGATATCTGAACCCGCACCACCACTAACATTCTCTAAATCATCCGGATCAATAGTTCTTAGTTTTTAATTTACTTTTTCAAAAGACACCTTTAAAATTTTGAATTGCTCATCAGTTAGTTCCATTCCCTTTTCTAAAAACATATCTTTAATCTCGCTTTTAGTTTGGGCTTTCATAATACTTTTAAGATTTTCTTCCTTGGAAAAAATTTCTTCGAGAATTTTTATCTGTTGTTCATTATCCATATTTTTCACACCATATTCAAATAAATTTGTAAAATAATTATATATTTGAATTATATATTTGTCAATAAATATTAATACTTATACAGAAATCTTTAATTTTTTTAAATTTTCGTCATCTAAAGGATCATTAATTATTACTCATTTGCCATCCTTTTGTGACTATCAAAGATCTATTAAAAATCGATAATTGACTCTAAATCTTTAAAGAATATTTTTCATAGAAAAATTTATTCTTCCTTTATTATCAACTTCAACAACTTTTACTAAAACTTCATCACCCAGATTTAGTACATCAGTTACTTTCTCTACTCTCTTATTATCAAGCTGAGAAATATGACAAAGTCCTTCTTTACCGGGCACTATTTCTATAAACGCACCAAAATTCATAATTCTCGTGACTTTACCTTTATATATAGTACCTACTTCTAGATCTTTATCAATATTATTGATTATATCTATTACCTTTTTACACTTTTCAGTATCTACACCCATAACAAAAATCTTTCCATCATCATGTATGTCTATTTTAACGTC
>CAYQCM010000009.1:0-3596 GCA_964416045.1 uncultured Eubacteriales bacterium
TATTGAAATACGTTTACCAATTAATCTATTAAATAATGTGGATTTCCCCACATTTGGTCGTCCGACAATAGCAACTATGGGCTTTGCCATTTACTTACACATCCTTAAATAATTTTATTATCTCTTTCAAAAAAATAGAGAAGGAACTCTCCCTCTCATAAATTTCCCGAAAATTCTGTTTTATGCCTCTTTTTTAATTACTTCTCTACCATTATAAAACCCACATTCCTTGCAAACTCTATGTGATAATTTTAGTTTACCGCATTTTTTGCACATTGAAAGTGTCGGAGCGCTTATTTTCCATACGTTAGAACGTCTTTTATCTCTTCTTGCTTTAGAGTGTTTTCTCTTTGGTACTATTGCCATTATTACCATCCCTTTAAATATATCTATAATAAGCTTTCTAATATTTTGAGCCTCAGATCAATGATCTTTTTACTGCATTTACAATTATGTTCATTAAGATTCTTATAACACTTTGGGCAAATTCCTCTGCAATTTTCTTTACATAAAATAATATCAGGAAATTTTGATAAAATATCTGACCTGATTAAAATATCCAGATCCAATTTATGATCCGATAAATTTATTTCGTCATCTAAAAAATCTGTTTCTTTTGATATTTTGATTGGTCTTAATAAGCAGAAATTTAAATCTTTAACTACTTTTTCAGCACATCTATCGCATACCCCGGAGAATAATAAATTTACTGAATGTTTTATAAATACATTTTCGTCTTCGCTATAAATACTTATTTGTGATTTAATTTTGCTTATAAATAAATTGCTTTTTTTCAGATCTATTTTTTTGAGTAATGTTGAGTAATCTTTAATTTCTATAGATTTGCCAAATAAAAAAGTGTTTTTTAAATCAATGATCATATTCGTGCCCTTTCAATTATACCAATCAATTATATAATTGGAAACAAAATTTGTCAATAGTTATTAGTCTATAGAGTCTTTTAAATTTATATTTATAGTTTCATTTATGTCTGGATTTTTTGGTGGAGGCATATTTTCTTCCTCTTTTACGGGTTTTATTAATATAAATGGAGTTCTTTCATCGGACTGTCCTGCTGGATTGTCTGCTATTAGAGACGCTAAGTAATCCGTTGTATAATTTTCAAGTTCTTTTGTTTTGCCTAAAATATTGACCCCAAAATCATTTGCGTCTACTATCATAGATTTAACGCCGCATTTTTCATATATTTCATCACATACTTTATTAGGATTTACCGGGTTTAAAAGAGCGATGTCACTGTACACTTCAAAAGATGAACCGTCTATAAAGCCGTCTATACCGTTTATATCGTGACCTGCAATATCATAAAATACTCCTTTTTTTCCAAATAGCTTCATTACTGCCGCGCAAAAACATGCAAAAAGTATTCTTGGAAGTCCTGCAATATTTATGGCAAGTTGCATTTTATACGGATGACCTACTCCGCCGTGAGCATCAAATTTTGCGAATTTAGAAAGGAATTTGGCCCAGAATCCTAATTTTACGTCTTTTTTTTCCACAATATTGTTTTGGCACATGGATATAATTTTTTCACTTATAGATAGAATATCTTTATCTTCATAAAGCGGCACAGCATACTTTGAAACTAGATCTATGTACGATTCACCTCTATTTACGAAGTGGGTTTGCAAAGCGAGTCTTTCAAATGTTTGGTCTCTTGTACGGACGTTGCTTCTAATATAATATACAATGCCATTTTTTTCATCACGTGTTTCCTCACTATTTCTAAATCCCATATTTCTCACCTTCCTGAATTTTTTAATCTTTTTTCAAGCTCTTCTTTTTCTTTTTCATATCCGTGTTTCCCCAAAAGAGCAAACATATTCTTTTTATAAGCTTCTACCCCGGGCTGGTTAAACGGATTTATACCAAGAATATATCCTGAAACAGCACATGCTTTTTCAAAAAAGTATATCATATATCCAAGTGTATATTCGGATATATTTTCTAAGCGCAGTATTATATTTGGTACTCCGCCGTCTGTGTGAGCAAGTACTGTTCCTTCAAAAGCTTTTTTATTTATATAAGATATAGTTTTTCCTTCCAGGAAATTTAATTTATCCTCATCATTTTTACTTTTCTTGATAACTATGTCAGGGCTGTTGTTTTCTATTTGAATTACTGTTTCGAAGATAATTTTATTTCCGTCTTGTATAAATTGTCCTATTGAATGAAGGTCAGTTGAAAATATGGATGCTGTTGGAAAGATCCCTTTTGAGTTTTTTCCTTCACTTTCGGCAAATAATTGTTTAAACCATTCTGTGATTCCGTATAAGCGGGGTTCATATCCGACGAGAATTTCAATTTGTTTTCCTTTTCGATATAAGATATTTCTTATAGCGGCGTATTTATTACAAATATTGTTTTCTACACTGTTTTTTTGAAAATCTTCACTTGCGGTTAAAGCTCCGTTTAAAATTTCTTCAACATTTGCTCCGCTTACGGCTATAGGAAGAAGTCCAACAGGAGTTAGTACGGAATATCTTCCACCTACGTCTCTTGGGATACTAAATGAAGCATATCCTTTTTCTTGAGTCATCCTTCTGAGTATACCGAACTTTTCGTCCGTGGTTACGAAAATTCTTTCTTTGGCTTTTTCTTTTCCGTATTTATTTTCGAGAAATTCTCTAAATATTTTAAATGCTATTGAAGTTTCTATGGTGCTTCCGGATTTAGATATTACGTTTATCGACACTTCTTTTTCAATGCATATTTCCAATAGTTCGAATATACCGGCAGAACTTATGTTATTACCTATAAAGAATATTTTTGGGGTGTCTTTGCGAAGAAAGTTATAGTTATGGGATTTCAAAAATTCTATCGCAGCCTTAGCTCCTAAATAAGAGCCTCCGATTCCTATTACTATAAATATATCGCTGTTATCTTGTATTTTTTGAGCTGCCTCGTTTATTTTTTTGATTTCCTCTTTATCATGATTATTTGGTAGATCCATCCAACCGAGGTAGTCGCTTCCGGGACCATTTCTCAGATGTAACATTTTATGTGCAACTTTGGCTTGAGGCAATATCTCATCGTATTCTTCGTCTTTAATAAAGGGATATAAATATTTAGTTTCAAGTTTAACAGCCATAATTACACTTCCTTTAAGTTTTATTTATAATTTTATAATATGATTTTTTCTTTTTCAATATTTAAATACGATTATAGAGGGGGTTGGACGTCATATTATTAAGTGATGTTATATGGTTTTTTGTGGATATTTACTATATGGCACTTTAAAGTCTAATAAATTCAAAAAATATAGCTCTAAATACAGATTTAAAAGATATTTCTTCTACATCCGTATCTGATAATATTTCACATTCCGAAATAGTTTCATCGCCGAGTGTATATACGATCTTTCCAAGTACGTCTCCTTCTTTTATAGGGGCTATAATTTCTTCGTTTATTTTGATTTCATTTTTAATAGAATTTTGTTTTGATTTAGGCACTAAAATTTCAGAGCCTATAGAAGCGGTTACGCCTACTTCACTGACCATACCATTTTGTACTTTTACGCTTTCTATCATATCTTCTGGTATCTGGGGTTTTACAGTGGTATATTCTGAAAACCC
>CAYQCM010000009.1:3606-18889 GCA_964416045.1 uncultured Eubacteriales bacterium
GTAAATTTTCCATTTCCTTAAATCTTTTCTTTGGATTCTCGCATCCAAGGATTACTCCTATTAAAACCATACCGTCTCTTTGACACGCACTTGATATACAGCTTTTTGCTTTATCTGATGTACCGGTTTTTATTCCGAGTGTCCCTTGGTATGATTTAATAAGTTTATTTGTATTTACTATTTGAGTTTGCCCACCTCTAATATGATCTATCCATGTTGAAGTGTATGGAATTATTTTTTTATGATTCATAAGCTCTCTTGACATTAAAGCAACATCGTAAGCACTCGTAACATTTCCATCTTCGTCTGATCCAACACAGTCTTTAAATATAGTTTCTTTCATTCCAAGTTCTGCTGCTCTTTGGTTTGATAAAGATATAAATTTGCCTTCATTTCCGCTTATATGTTCCGCGAGAGCTTTGGAAGCGTCGTTTGCGGAAGCTATGGCAACTGATTTTATTAGGTCTTCAACTGAAATATTTTCTCCTGATTTTAGCCATACGTCAGCTCCTTCGGCGTTGGAGGCGTTGTCGCTTATAGATACTGTATCTTTTTCGGAGATTTTGTTATTATCTATGGCTTCCATTGATAGTAATAATGTCATGATTTTCATAAGAGACGCTGCATATTTTACTTCATGACTGTTTTTTTCAAATAATATCTTACCTGTACTTTGCTCCATAAGCACAGCGCAAGGTGATGATACCTCAAGACCCTTAATTATCGGGGCATAAATTGCAAAGACAATGTTTAATAAAGCACCGAGACATATAGTTTTAATGTGAGTTGATTTTTTTTTCATATATACCATCCTTGAACTATTTAAATAGTATATTATTTATGCTTTAATCTTTATAAATATTACATGATTAATTTTTGGAGCTAAAAAATATCTTATAAATATGTTTACTTTTTCTAAGGATTAGAATATATTATCTTATGTAGATGTTAATAGGAAATAATAAATAAAAAAAAGAAGAATTTCATTTGACATATCTATATAAATTAGATAATATATATAATTGAAATATGTTTATTTTGTGCATTTCCATTTTATTTTTTTTAGGATATAATTGCTTAATAACTTCAAAAAATTTTATATTCTGAAATATTATTTGCTAAAATATATGGTGTTGTTTTAGAAAGGGTGATGGTTGTATAAGTGGAGAAAGTATACAATACGGCTGCTGAAGTCGATCACTGGGATGATGTTTATTCCTTTTTAGATTGTCTGATAAAAGATATTGGTTTAGAAAAAAAAATTCATACTAATGTTTTAGTTGCATGTGAAGAGATTTTCGTAAATGTATCTATGTATGCTTATAAACATTTGAATAAGCCGGGTAATGTTACCATAAAATTTCTTTATGATAAGGGAAATAATGAGATATGTATTACTTTTATTGATGAAGGAATTAAATTTGACCCTACTAAAGCAGGTTTTGCAGATACAACAAGTTCCGTAAAAGACAGGAAAATAGGAGGACTTGGTATATTTTTAGTAAAGAAGATTATGGATAAAATGGAATATAAATATGCAGGAAATCAAAATATTCTTAAATTGACAAAGAAGTTGTAAATTGTTTGGAGGTATGTAAAATGGAGATAGAAAAAGTAAATCAGGGGGATAAAACAATTTTATATGTAACCGGTAGGGTCGATACTAAAACTGCTCCGGAGTTCCAGAAAGTAATAGACGATACTTTAGATGCTAATGAAATAGTTTTAGAGCTTGACTTTAAAAATGTTGAATATTTAAGTAGTGCTGGACTTAGGGCTATCCTTTATGTCCAAAAGAAAGTCAATAACATTCCAGACGCAAGTATCGCTATTACTCAGGTAAATGAGGATGTTATGGAGATTTTCAATATGACAGGTTTTTCGGATTTCTTGACTATAATTGCACAATAATTTAGATGTATAATTAATTTAATTGATGCTTTATTATATAAATTATCGTAAAAATTATATATGTCTTGACAAGTGTTAATTGCATGAATTAACATGGTGAAATGGTAATTTCATTTAATCTTGATATAAAAGTTAGATAATTCTTTAGGGGGGAAAATATTTATATGGTTCTTGAAAAAATAAAATCTATTTTAAGCGAACAATTTGATGTTGAGGAAGAAACTGTTACTTTAGAGACTAATCTCGTAGATGATTTAGGCGCTGATTCTTTGGATATAGCTGATCTTTTGGCGACTGTAGAAGATGAATTTGAAATAGAGATAGGCGAAGAAGATTCTTTAGAAAATGTACACACTGTTGAAGATATAGTAAATTATATAAACAAAATAATATAAGAATTTAGTCTTAAAGCTTTTTAACTTTTTGCCTGAACGAAAAAAATTGAAATCACCATATGTTACTTTATTAACATATGGTGATTGTTTTAAGTATAAATTTAATTATGAAAGAGAATTTGCAAGACGTTTCCACCATGAAGCATCGTATTTATTTTTTCCGCTTTTAATAAGTTTATATAATGACAATGCTCCAGCTGAAGCCCCAAGGCCTATTGCCACTCCAGAAGCAGTGCCATCTGTTAAACATGCGGCTACTCCTGCGCAGAGCCCTGCTCCTGCAAATATTTCAAAAGTTATTAAATCATTTTTTGCTTCGTTATTTAATTCATTATGATTTTTTTCTGCATCTGTTTTAGTTATAAAATAGTTTGCCCCTCCTGCAATAGTTTCTAATTCCGTATTATTTAAAAAGTCTCCCTTTTCTTCATACTTATTTAACATGTCGGCTATTATTTTAAGCTCTTCTTCAGAAGATTTTATACCATGACTTTCTAAGAATTTTTGAGCATCTTCTGGTTTTGAAAAACTAAGAAATTCTTTTAATAATTTTTCGTCTGAGAGTAAGTTTTTTACTTTTGTTTCTACCATAATTAATTCCTCCTAAATTTATTTAGATTTATATCTAAAAGTTTTTAAAAAATTATTTTTCGTAGTCCAATATAAAAATTATTATAGTATTTGAGTACGTATATTAATTTATATATTAGTCAACATTATCTGCTATATAGCTCCACCAACATGCATTGTGAGCATCTTTTACTCCACTAACAATATTTTTTATGGCTAATGCTCCGGTAGCTATAGATGCACCTATGAGTACATTTCTAACTCCGGGACCACCTAGTTCTTCATCGTCGCCGGTGGCAGCTATTGCTCCTGTTATACCGGCTGTCATACCTAGAGGGAGGGCTTTGACCATAAAATTTACCAGAGCTCTATTAGTATATTTATTGCTTTTATTGTTAGCGGTTCTTCTATCTAGTTTTCCACCCACGATTTTATCTAGGTCTTCTTCTGTAATATTATTTCCTTTTTTGGCGAATTCATTTAATAATTTGGCTACGTCTTTAAGTTCTTCTTTTGATGTTTCTATACCGCGATTTTCTAAAAATTTTTTTGCATCTTCAATATCTTTTTGTTCAAGGAATTCTTTTAAAATTTTTTCATCTGAAAATAATTTTGTATTTTATCCTCTGCCGTCATATGCAACACCTCTAAAAAAAAATATAGTCTATACTCTTTTTATTATATATAATTATAAAATTTATTCAAGAAAAACTTGTCAAAAAAATCTTATACTAGTATTTTGCCAAGTAATGGCGTGTTATGTGCATATGTCCATTTTGATAATTTTTTGGGGTTATGTTATACTATTTTTAATTTGCGTAAGATTTTGGAGGAAGTAATGTGAAACGAATACTTGTAACTGAGGATGAGACTGCAATACGTGAATTTGAAGTAATCAATTTACGTCGAAGCGGATATGATGTTGTCGAGACGGATAGTGGAGAAAAAGCTCTTGAAATGTTTGATTACTATAATGGCGACTTTGACTTGGCAGTTATAGATATTATGCTTCCTGGAATGGATGGTTTGACGCTTTGTAAAGCCCTTCGCGAAAAAAGTGATACGCTGGGTATAATTCTGCTTACTGCTAAAACTCAGGAAATTGATAAAATAAGCGGACTTATGCTTGGGGCTGATGATTATATAACTAAGCCGTTTAGTCCGTCGGAGCTGGTTGCCAGGGTTGACGCACTTTACAGGCGTGTGGCTTTAAATATCATGAGAAGCGATAATAATTTTAAAGAGGAAATTAAATTTGGGGAATTCGTGCTCAACCTTAAAAATCGGGTTCTTAAAAAACACGGTAAAATTATTGAACTTACTCAGATTGAATTTCAGATTATGGAGTATTTTTTTTCAAATCCGGGGTCAGTACTTAGTAGGCAGCAAATGCTTCATTACGTGTGGGGTGGGGACTATGATGGCGAAGAAAAAATTGTGGACGTAAATATAAGAAGACTTAGAATGAAAATCGAAGATCATCCTTCATCTCCCGAACATATTATAACCGTTTGGGGTATGGGGTATAAGTGGGAAAATTAAATTTTTAATTGTCGCTATGCTTTATGTGTGAAATATAAGAAAACAGCTTCTTTTAATTTAGAAGCTGTTTTCAAGTTTTTATTCAAAATATTTTGAATAGTATACAAAACAGTGTTTCATACAGTTTATATTTTAAATTGTAATTTGAGAGATTTTTTCTAGAAAATATACACATTTAGTGTTTATGTTTTTTAACCCTTGCATCATGGTGAATCCCAGATTTATATTAGTGTTGGTAGTATTATTTTAAGTTTAAAAATATATGTTTGTGTGATATGAAAAAAAGATTTTTGTTTATAACATTAAACTATTATTGATTAATGTATCGGTTTCCAGAATAAAAACATTTAACTACACATAAAGTGTATATTCTAAAAATACTTTGAAATTTATTTTAAATTTTTAATTTGGCTTTCTTTTCAATTTATACGCCAAAGGTTGCAGTGTAACTAGCGTATACAAGTAGTGAGGTAGAAAAGTTATTGTACACGCAAAGTTGTATAACACTGACAAAACCTTCGGGTAGGACTTCGGGACGCAACAAAAAACACGCAAAGGTACTATTTTTACTAATTCGAATCAATAATTTAAAATAGTTATGTAAATCACACACCTACTATTTTTTTATTATTTACAAATTAGTTGACCCTTTACGCGTTATTCTTTACGTATTTTTAAATTTTCCGTATACTTCGGTTTTTTAATCGTAGCATTTTTTAGGCTTTTATGGTATACTTAATGGGCCGAGTGCTACAACACGTAGTTGCGCTCGGGGTATCATGGTACCTTGACGTAGGATTGGTGTGGTTTCGGCACATCAACCTACTCGGCGTCTTTGGTTTTGAGCCCAAAGTCCTAGATCAAATTATAGTTCATTTTAAAATGTAAATCAACCTTTGTGTAAAATTATTATTTTTTATATTAATGGATAACACTTCAATGTGTTGTTTTTTTGTTTATTGCTGTAGTATAAAATAATTTATTATACATTTAGTGTGGTAAAAAATAGATCAAAAATTGTTTTTTAATCTCAGCTGACCATGCCTTTGTTTTAAATATGTGATTTTACTCCCTATGTGTGATATTTTGAAATAAAATTCGATTTATAATAAGATGTCAGAAATAGATCTTAGATTTTTTTATGTTTTTAAATAAACATTGAGTTTATGAGATTTATTTATTTAAATATGAAAATTACTTATTTAGATTTTTGTTTTTATTTAATTTCTCAGAGAGTAACGTTTATACACTTAATGTGTGATTAATCAAATAAAATATTTTTATATTTAAATTTTACGTGTAGATTTTTTTGGAATATTATAGTATACTTTAAAAACCGGATGCTGCTAATAGCAGTTGTTATCAGAGTAAGTGCTTCATTCCGATAACAGGATTGACGTTATGATTTCACGTCAATTTATCCGGTATTTTTATTTTTTATTATAGAATGATAATTTTATTTGTGGATGAAATGTTATAATTTTTTATATTATTATTTTTCAACATTATGTGTAGTTTATATCTGAAAACCTATCTTTATATTTCTAAGTTTGATTTTTATAATATGATGCGGTAACTGATTACGGTACGCGGCATTAGCTTGGGTAGTATTTTTGGAGGTTTTTTTGTTATAAAAAAACGACATATTCAAATGTCGTTTTTCAATTTATATTCTGCACGTTTATTTATGCTAAATCCTCAAATAAATCTATTTCTTCTTTTTCACTTTAATGCAACTGTTTTTGAAATTGTATGTTGTAATAAGTCGCTGAGTTCCTTCTTTATCGCTATACTTCTACTGCAATTTTTTGGTAATATACATTTATCTACTTGCTCAAAAGCCTTTTCTATTGCCTCTTTTGTTTTATCCCATGCTTCAGGTGATTCGGGGGGGTGAGTTCTTCTTCTTTCTCATTTTGCGTGTATATCATTTCAGAGGCTTTTAAATATGCTGCCTTAGCGTTATAGTATAAACAATCAAAAGAATATTTTCTTTCAGCTTGAGGATTATTAATCATTCTTGACATGATTTCTAAAATACGACTTGCCTTTGAAGCGTCAACATATGCTTCATAATTTGGATGCCCTTGAGCCACTACTAATGGGAACGAACATTTTGAACTGTATTCTGAATATTTTTCGTTTATTAATTGTATATTATGGCGTTTGATTGCTGTTTGCATTTGTTCCCATTCCTGAGGTAGTTTGGCAAATGCCGGTATACTGGTAGTAAATAACATGAACAAAGACGAAAGTCCACAAAAGATTTTTTCTTTAAATTAAACATATGATTATTTTCTCCTTTTATTTTTAATGATTTCATAATGATATTATAGCTTTTCTCTATATTTGATGTCAAATTTTGTTATCTATAGAAAAATATATTTTTGCTTTTAATTCACGTAAAGGAATGGTAAAATAATCATACATATTGCAATAAACATTTATGACTATAAATATTATTTTGGCGATATTTCTTAAAACTTAGGGTGATTAATATATGTCTACAGTAAAAGGTATAACAAAAAGATGGATTGTAAATAGCCTGTTGCTTACGGTTTCTATTTTAGCAATTTCAATAGTTGTTTTTTCTACTTCGATAAAAAAATATTTTTATAATAATATCTATCAAATGCTTTATATAGAGTCTAGTAATCTGTATGATACTTTTACAAGCGATACTTTAGAATCTACAGTAACTTTTGAAGGGGCTGCTCTTGACTATATTCAAATATTTAGTGAAAAAGACGCTGTTAAAGTTACTATTTTTGATAATAATAATAAAGTTCTTTATTCTACATTAAAAGATACACCGGAAAATATATTGGAAATGGAAGACTATAATCAAGCGCTTCATTCCATAGATAATTTTGGTCTGTTTATAGGGAAAAGTTCGTCCGGCGAAAAAATTATGGCTGAAACTCGAAGCGTTTATACTAAATCCGGAAAGTACCTGGGGGCTGTCAGATATACGACATCTCTGGATGAAACTGATAAAACCATTGGTCTTGGTATATCTATTTTAGTAATGCTTGGAATTGTAATGATTGTGTTTGTAATTTTGCTTGGAATATATTTTCTGAGGTCTATAATTAATCCCGTTGTTAAAATAAGTCAGACAGCCAAAGATATCGCCAGAGGCGATTTTAATATAAAAATTAAGAAAAAGCATGACGATGAAATAGGTAAACTTTGTGATGCAGTTAATTATATGGCTGAAGAACTTAGTTTATCGGAAAAGCTTAAAAATGAATTTATATCTTCTATTTCCCACGAGCTAAGAACCCCGCTTACTGCTATAAAAGGATGGGCTGAGACTATACAAACTGCGGATTCTTTAGATCAAGAAACTATAAATAGAGGATTACAAATAATAGCTCACGAAACGGAAAGACTTTCTGGAATCGTAGAAGAACTTCTTGATTTTTCAAGACTGCAAAAAGGAAAATTACCTGTAGTTGTAGACAAAATAGATATTTTGGCAGAACTTGGTGAAGCGGTTTATATGTTTAAAGAAAGAGCTGATTCTGAAGGGAAAGTTCTTACTTACGATGAACCTAAAATTATTTCTCCTATACTTGGAGATAAAAATCGTCTTAAACAAGTTTTTATTAATATTATTGACAATGCTTTTAAATATACAGAAAAAGGTGGAGGAATTAGTGTTAGTGTAAAAGAAAAAGATTCTAATGTAATTGTTAATATTACCGATAATGGATGTGGGATACCTAAAGAACATATTAATAAAGTAACAGAAAAGTTTTACAAAGCTAATTCGACTAAAAGAGGTTCTGGGATAGGTCTTGCAATTGTGGATGAAATAGTTAAGGCTCATAAGGGTTCTTTAGAAATTATTAGTGAGCAAGATTTTGGTACTACTATAAATATTTCTTTTCCTGTAATAAAGTAAGTTTTTTATATAAGGAGATATATAATTATGGATAATAAAAATATTATACAGCAGCTGGTTAAAATGAATAGCCGAGAAGAAATACTACATTTTTTTGATAAAAATAATATAGACATAAATGATGAAAAATTTAAATTTTTTATGAAAAAGTTTAAAAATATTAAAGACGAAGAAGAATATATTCTTGAAAATGTTTCGGGTGGAGGAAATATGGGAAATTCATATTATATAAATGCACTAAAACTGACAGGATGTTTATTTTTGGCTGTTGGAGGGGGATTTGCATTAGGCAACCTTTATAGAGGATCTAAAATCGATAATAGACCTTTAGATTTATTATTTAGAGTTAATAGTTATTGGGAAAATATTGTAAAATACAACGATGAAAACATGGTTTTCCCCGAAAAAAATCACGATATTCAAAAACTCAACAGTGTGGCCAGGACAAATATGGCTTTATTTGGAAGATATAATTTAAATGAAATATTAAATAATCCACAAATGTATGAAGAGTTTATGAATATGTTCTCGCAAAGTCCTGAAGATATTATAAATTATCATAGTTAGTAAGAAATAATTTAGTAGATTTCAAATATATCAAATGAACATGGATTTAGAGTAATAATTTTTTCTTCTGATATATAGCTATAATTTTTAAATAGTATAGGTTCTATTTTTTCAATACATTTAACGGGTAGATACATAATATTTGTTTTGGAACTGTTAAAGGAGCAAAGTATTTTATGTGTTTTTCCGCTTAATATATATGACATAATGTTACCGTCTGAAATATAGTTTGTAAAATCTCCCTGAGTGGCGTCTATATATTTTTTTCTAATTTTAGATAATTTAATATAAAAGTTAAGCAAATCCTCATTTTCTCTCCCCCACGGAAATGCTCTTCTATTAAAAGGATCACCATATCCTTCAAGACCTATTTCGTCTCCATAATATATGCATGGTACTCCCGGAAGAGTATACTGTATGGTGGAGGCCATTTTTAAAAGCTTGATACCCATTTCTTTTTGTTTTTCGGAAAGAGATGTATGGGATTGCCAGTCTTTATCATTATTATTTTTTTCTCCGGCTAAAACAGTTATTATTCTTTCGGTATCATGAGTTCCCAGCGGGTTCATAAGGGTTTTTATGACTTCAGGGGGATAATTTTCGATTATACTGAGGATATTTTCCATACAAAGTTTCGCATCAGTACCCTTTATAAAGTCGATAATTGCGTTTCTAAACGGATAATTCATAACACTGTCTAGTTGATTTCCAAGGATGAATTTTCTTCTTTTTCCATAGCTTACTTTATTTGATGCGTCTTCCCATACTTCCCCCAAAACAAGTGCATCGTATTTTTCTTCTTTAATATTTTTTCTGAAATTTTCTATAAAAGAATCTGTAAGTTCATCTGCAACGTCTAGTCTCCAGCCGCTAATACCTCTTTTTATCCAATAATTTGCAACGCCCTGCTTTGAATTTATAAAAGTATTAAACGATTTATCATTTTCATTGACTTCAGGTAAAGTCTTTATTCCCCACCATGACGTATATTCATGAGGCCAATTGATAAATTTAAACCAGCTATAGTATATTGAGTTTTGAGAGTTGTATGCTCCGAAGGTTTTGTATCGGCTGTATTTGTTAAAATAGATACTGTCGCTTCCGGTATGGCTGAATACTCCATCGAGTATTAACCGAATACCGCTGCTTTTTAATTTTTTGCACAAGTTTATAAAATCTTCTTCAGTGCCTAAAAGAGGATCTATTTTTAAATAGTTGGCTGTATTATACCTATGGTTTGAGTGAGCCTCGAATATTGGATTTAGATATATACAAGTTACTCCCAGGGACTTCAAATACGGTATTTTTTCTATTATTCCTAAAATATCTCCTCCGTAGTATTCGTTATTTAAAAAAGCACCGGTATTATTTGGTCTGTGTTCAGGGGTTTTATACCAATTATTGCAAATTATTCGATCTTCGGGTACGTTTTCTTTTTTAGTTCCGGAATTATAAAATCTGTCAGGAAATATTTGATACATTATTCCTCCTTTTAACCAGTTGGGAGTAGTAAAATTTTTATCGTATACTGTTATTTGCCAGTGACTGCCGGAATCTAAGCTGGATTTACTACTATTTTCTTGTTTTAATATATATCTTATTTTTAAATCTGTACTTAATTCAAAGTAATACCAATATATTCCCTTATCTTTTATTACTGCGTCACATTCCCACATTTCTTTGTCTTCATCAAACATTCCGCACCAAAACATATCGTATGTTTGTTCTTCTAATGATTCGTCAAAACGTATTTTTAATCGAGCGTGGCGGCAATATATGTTTCTGTCGAGTACTATTTTAAAATGGATATTAGTGTTTTCCTTTACTGCTCCTGTAGGGTTTCTATAAAATTTATTTCTTGAATCAAATTCATAGCACATAGTTATTATATTTACCCTCGCACAAATTCTTCATCTTTGGTTTCTACAGGGCAGATATTCCATATATTTTGGGCGTAGTCTTTTATAGATCTGTCTGCAGAGAAACGCCCGGCGTTTGCAATATTTATCAAAGACATTTTATTCCACGTATCTCTATCTTTATACATATCATAGGTATTAATTCTTGCTTCTCTGTAATCGGCAAAGTCTGCCATGACCATAAATGGATCTAGAGATAGAAGAGAATTTTTTATATCTTTAAAGTCAACACTGCTGAAATTATTGTTTATACTGTCTATTACATGCCTTAAATTACTATTATTGTTATAGTATATTAGCGGATTATATCCATGTTTATTTATTTCATCGACTTCTTGCTCTGTCATACCAAATATTACGATGTTATCTTTTCCCACCGCCTCATATATTTCAACATTTGCTCCGTCCATGGTTCCGAGTGTTATAGCTCCGTTTATCATCATTTTCATATTTCCCGTCCCGGATGCTTCTGATCCGGCAAGGGATATTTGTTGACTTATTTCGGTTGCAGGGAGCAGTACTTCGGCAAGAGTTACACTGTAGTCTTCTAAAAATACAACTTTAATTTTATCTTTAACTAAATTATCGTTTTGTATTTTTTTAGAAAGTTCATAGATAAATCTTATAATTTGTTTTGCAAAATAGTAGCTTGGAGCTGCTTTTGCGCTAAATATATAAGTTTTAGGGATGAAGTCTTGGTTTGGATTATCTTTTAAATTGAGGTAGGTTGCGAATATATCAAGAGCGTTCATGAGCTGACGTTTATATTCGTGAAGTCTCTTGGCTTGGGTGTCGAAAATTGATTCCGGATCTACTATAATATTTGCCGTATCTTTTATGTGCCGTGCTAGACGCTTTTTATTAAAAAGTTTTATTTTTTCAAGAGTTTTAAGAACTGTTTTATCGGATTTAAATTTTTCCAAATTTTTAAGTTTTTCAGCGTCATAGATAAATTCATCCCCAATAAGTTCGGTTATGAATGCAGATAGTTTCGGGTTTGCCTGACAAAGCCATCTTCTGTGCACAATACCGTTTGTTACGTTTTTGAATTTTTCAGGAGAAATATCATAAAAATCTTTAAATACTCTATTTTTGAGTATATTGCTATGGAGATGAGAAACACCGTTTACGCTATGACTTGCAGCCACGGCTAAATTTGCCATTTTTACAAATCCGTCATTTATAATTGCCATTTTTCCGATTTTATTTCCATCTATATCATTTTGGTGCTGCCCCTCGCAAAATCTTCTGTTAATTTCTTCAATTATCTGGTAGATTCTCGGAAGTTTTGATCTTATTAGATCCTGTTTCCAACATTCAAGAGCTTCTATCATTACTGTATGGTTCGTATATGCTATTGTTCTTGTTACTATATCCCATGCCGAGTCCCAAGAGTAGTTATAATTGTCCATTAGAACACGCATCATTTCGGGAATTGCTAAAACGGGGTGAGTATCGTTTAGGTGTATGCTGACAAAGTCGGGAAGACTATCCAAATCTTTATAATTTCTTAGATGTCTTGAGATTATATCTTGTACTGTGGCAGAGACTAAGAAATATTGCTGCGATACTCTTAAACTTTTTCCTTCCGGATGATGATCCCCCGGGTAAAGGACTTTCGTAATAGCTTCTGCCATAGCGTCTTGTTCGATGGCTCTTAGGTAATCTCCGCTATTAAAGAGTTTCATGTCGAAGTCCCTTGACCTTGCCTCCCAAAGTCTTAGTTTATTTACGGTTTTTCCGTCCATACCAACTATTAATAGATCATAAGGCATAGCAATTACTTCCGTGGCATTTACGTGATTTACTTTATGCTCATTATTTCCCCATGATTCTTGTATTTCCCCTCCAAAAAGTACTTTTACGGCTCTTGGAGGATTAGGTTGGAGCCAAACCTCACCTGTTGAAAGCCAGAAATCTGGTAATTCTGTTTGCCATCCGTTAACGAGTTTTTGTCTGAATATGCCGTACTCATATTTTAATGAATATCCCATTGCGCAGTACCCTTGGGTGGATAAGCTGTCTAGGAAACATGCGGCGAGTCTTCCAAGGCCCCCGTTACCAAGACCTGCATCGCATTCTTCATTATAAATTTGGTCTATGTCTACTCCTATTTCTGATAAAGCGTTTTTGACAACAGCTTCTAATCCTAAATTAAATAACGTATTTTTAAGGGATTTCCCGATTAGAAATTCCATACATAAATAATATATTTGTTTTGTGCCTTGCTTTGCTGCTTTACTTATAAAATCTCCTCTTATGTTTAAAGATATATCGTTTATTATCATAACTAGGCAGTCGTATATATGTCTAAGAGATGCCTCTGAAGAATTTATTCCAAAATTATGTGAGAGCCTTTTTATAAGTTCTTTCTTCATTTCTTCAGATGTTATTTTTGGTACCATCTTTTATTCCTCCAAATATTTTAGTTTTAAGATTATTTTTTCAATCTTTCTTTAGATTATTGAGAAAATTTTTTTAGTATAGTATATTTAGTAGAAGGTATATTCCAAATTAAGAATATTTTTACTTACCATCATCATATATTATGGTAAGAACTTGTCCGGAATATTACTAATGTTTAAAATATTTATAGTTTTAGGTTTTTAACAGCTAATAATATATGGGAGGATAAAATATTATGGTGAAAAATAAAGTAAGGATGAATATTGCAGGGAGCAGTTATGTTATTGTTTCAGACGAGACCGAAGCTTATACGAAATCGATAGGTCAGGAAATTGATAATAAAATGAACAGTCTTATGAGGAGTAATCCCGACCTTTCCGCTATGAAGGCAGCAGTACTTGTAGCCTTTGATTATTGTGATAAGGCTAGGAAAGAATTCGATTCTTCAGAGAATTTAAGAAATCAGATAAAGGTATCCTTTGAGACTTCTGCTAAAGTACAATTTGAACTTGAAAAATTAAAAGAGGATAACGATAAATTAAAAAAAGCCTTAACAAAACTAAAAATGGAAAATAAAAAATCTTAGTTTTGTATTAAAAATTTTATAATGTGACCTTTTATTTATATTTTTATTTTATAGTAACATACACATAATTATATAAGGTATAAATTTAATTTAGAGATTCAACTGAAATGTTGAAAACTCTGTTGAAAACATGGAAAACTTCTAAGTTTTGTCCATAAAAGCCTTCTAAAATATAAAAATTTATCTTTTTGACATAAAAATTGACGAAAAAACAATGTAAATAGAAAATATTGGGTGATTAAATGATGGATAGTAAAAGTAAAAATGAAACATTAAAGTTTGTTAAGATATCAAAAAATGCACATGTCCCTACAAGGGGAACTTCCGATTCTGCCGGGATGGATTTATATGCTTGTTTAGAAAATGATGTGATAATTAATCCTTATAAAATTGAAAAAATTTCTTGCGGTATTGCAATTGAAGTACCTTCGAAGGATTATGCCGCTTTTATATTTTCAAGGAGTGGTTTGGGGGTAAATCATGGTATTACTCTTGCAAATGGCGTAGGTGTTATAGATAGCGATTACAGAGGAGAAATTTTCGTTGGACTTTGTAATGTAAGCGATAAGCCTTACACTATTTGCCATAATGATCGGATAGCTCAGATGATAATTATAGAAACGAAATATTTTCCTTTAGTAGAATGTGAGAATTTATCTAAGACTAATAGAGGAAACTGTGGTTTTGGGTCAACCGGAAAATAATAAAATACATTAAGTCACATTATGTGAATTTTATATTAATAAATTATATATTTGATAATTTTATGTTATAATAGATTTATTTTTTTAAAAGATTATTTTTAGGAGGTTTTAAAAATGTTTGCTAAGGATATAGGTATAGATTTAGGTACCGCAAACACTTTAGTATTTGTTAAGGGCAAAGGAATCGTAACGCGTGAACCTTCTGTTGTTGCGTTGGATGTCAGGACGGACACCGTTTTAGCAGTTGGGCTTCAAGCAAAAGAAATGATAGGACGTACCCCCGGTTCCATTATAGCTGTAAGGCCACTGAAAGACGGAGTTATAGCAGATTTTGATATTACTTCTAGTATGCTTAAGTATTTTATTGTGAAAACTCTTAAGCATAAATTGTTTAGTAGGCCTAAAGTTGTAGTATGTATACCGTCGGGTGTTACTGAAGTTGAGAGACGCGCCGTAGAAGATGCGGCAAAACAAGCGGGTGCCGGTATAGTGGACCTTATAGAAGAACCTATGGCGGCAGCAATAGGTGCGGGGCTTCCCGTTGCGGAACCTACAGGAAGTATGGTGGTTGATATTGGTGGGGGAACCAGTGAGGTTGCCGTTATATCGCTTGGAGATATCGTCACGGCTTGTTCGGCAAGAGTTGCGGGAGATAAATTTGATGAGTACATTATTTCCTATATTAAACGCAAATATAATCTCTTAATTGGTGAGCGTACAGCGGAAAATGTAAAAATACAAATCGGTTCAGCCGTTCCATACGACGATGAAGG
>CAYQCM010000010.1:0-18515 GCA_964416045.1 uncultured Eubacteriales bacterium
ATGGTAATTACCTATAATAATATATTAATTAAAAAAATTGAGAAGGAGATCGAGGTTAGTGCAAGTAATCAAAAATATTTTTTATTCAGTTTCAACTATATCAATAGCAATTTTAGCTGCTTTTGGTGTCAGACTGATACACGAAAGGACAAAACTTGAACGCTGGAAGGCAAATGAAGCTGAAGTAAGGTACTTTACAGGTGTTTATGACCCAAGTATCGAGTTGGAAGCTATTTGTAGGTATAAATTAATTAAGGTAAAAAGTAGTGATTTAGAAAAATTTCATCCTTTAGGGGGTAATAAAAAATATGTATCTTTTGACAAAGATGACACTATAAATCTTACTTACGATCAATATAAAGAATTTGCTGAACGCGGTCTAACTAAAGGACTTGCGAAAATAATTAAAGTCGTGGAAGTAAAATTACCTGAAGGTTAAAGTTCACAAAATAAGTAAAGCAAGTTCACAATAATATCAATAAGAATAAAGGATTATTTATAAAAAAGTACCATGTATATATAAATCACATGGTACTTTCTATATTAAATATTAAATATTAATTATTACTTTCACATTCACAGTTACAACTACAGGTATCTTCTAGATCAAATTCCAATAGTTCCCCGCAGTTAAGACAGTTTGTTTTTTCTTCCATTAAAGTTTTTTCATCTAATCTCATCTTTTGATTGCAAGAAGGGCACGTAACTTCATAAAAGACGTCTCCCTCTTTACCTTCATCGCAGCTGCATTCACAATCACAATCGCCTTCACAATGGCAACTATCTCCACAATCACAAGATCCATCACCATATATTTCATCTTCAAGACCTGCTATATCTTCATCCATAGCATCCATCTCTTCACAAATATCATTTATGTCTTGATCTAAATCACAAACTCCCCCTGCAACGTCATCAAGTAAATCTACAATAGCAGCAAATAATCTTGTTTCTTTCTTACCGTCATCAAGACCTAATCCTTCCATTAAACCTTTAACATAAGAAGCTTTTTCTTTTAACTTATTCATATTTTTTCATCCTTCATTTAATATTTATTTTTGAGCTCTTTCCATGTATTGACCAGTTCTTGTATCAATTCTAATTAGTTCACCCTGGTCTATAAATAGAGGTACTTTTATTTGAGCACCTGTTTCAAGTATTGCAATTTTTGTAGCGTTTGTAGCGGTATCTCCCTTAAATCCGGGATCGGTTTCCGTTACGACTAATTCAACAAAAAATGGCGGTTCTACCCCAAAAACATTTCCTTTATAAGACATAACTTTACACTCCGTATTGTCCTTTACAAACTTAAAGTTATCCCCTAAAATATCCTTACTAATAGGTATTTGTTCATAAGTCTCGTTATCCATAAAATAATAAAGATTCCCATCATTATAAAGATACTGCATATCTTTACGTTCTATAAAAGCCTCAGGGTACTTATCATTTGGATTAAAAGTTCTTTCCACTACACTACCTGTTATTACATTTTTAAGTTTTGTTCTTACAAAAGCTGCGCCCTTACCCGGTTTAACATGTTGAAATTCTACAACGGAAACAACATTTCCATCCAGTTCGAAAGTTATACCATTTCTAAAATCACCAGCGGATATCAAATATATTACCTCCTAAATACATAGTACATTTCAGTTTACATTAACTTGAATATATTTTCAAGTTAATTATTGTCATGTTCCCTCTTGCAGTTGTTTATCTTTTGATTTTTATTAAATTTTTACAAATATACTTGACATTATATATATATATAATTTAATAAAACAATTTCGAAAGGAGAAATGTTTATGGAAAAAATGAAATGGAAAGATCAAATATTAGCATATGAAAAAATTAAAAAATTGGATGCGAAGAGCAAAAATAAAAACTTTCAAAAAATTATGGATCCAGCAAGGAAAAGTATTGAGATTATCCGCCTTAAGATGTTCCAATACTATCAGCATGCTGCTATGGACGGCAACATGTCTTATGCTAAAGACAAAGTTAAAATAAACAAAGTTCGTCTAGATACCTATAAGTCGGACTGTCAGCCGTATATACTTGCTGAACTTAAAAATATCGGCAACTGTATAGAGGCATACCTAAAATACTTTAAAAAAAAGGTAATCAAAACTGCATTGGATAAAAAGAAATTCGCTTACGTAAATGATCTTAAAAAATGTGTAGATGAAAAAACAAAAATATATGGATCTGCAGATACAGTGGTGAAGTATACTCAAGGAGTGGTCGATAAAAAACTCACGTTACATGAGATTTAATATTATATCTTGCAAAATTTTTTAATATGCTATATAATATAATATCGTATTTATCTTTTAAGTATAAAAGAGTGGGAATATCCCGCTCTTTTACTTATATTCGGAGGATATAGTTTGAATAAAAATAAAAATTTAAAAAGACCAATAGATATAGTAAAAGAACTCGCTTTAAAAACAGCCGATAGCTTCGGTCTCACTTTATGGGACGTAAAACTTCTAAAAGAAGGAAGTATGTGGTACCTAAGGGTATTTATTGATAAAGACTCAGGAATAACTATAGAAGACTGCGAAAAAATGAGCAGAGCTTTAGATGGTCCCCTTGACGAGCTAGATCCTATAGAAATGTCTTATTGTTTGGAAGTATGTTCCCCTGGTATTGAAAGAGAACTTTCAACCGATAAGCATCTTGAACAATATTTAAATAGTAATGTTACCATAACACTGGTAAGAAAAGACATCCATGGCAATAAAAAAATAACCGGCAAACTTCAAAGTTTTGATAAAGAAAATATATCTACTGAAAACATACAGGGGCAAATAGAAAAAGTGCCTCGGCAAAATATAGCCCATATAAAATTATCAGCAGATTTTCTATAGTAAAAAATAAATAACAGTAAGGAGAAATTAACGTGAATAAAGAAATATTTGAAGCGCTATATACACTTGAGAAAGAAAGAGGAATACCCACGCAGTATATGTTTGAAAAAATAAAAAAAGCTATAGTCACAGCATGTAAAAACAACTACGACGGAAATGATGACGTAATAATAGATATAGACGAACAAAAATCCGCTTTTAAAGTAAGACTCGTAAAAACAGTTTGCGATCAGGTAAAAAACCAAGGAAAAGAAATATCACTTGAAGAAGCAAGAAAAATAGACCCCAACGCAATTATCGGTACGCAAGTAGCAATAGAGCTTGAAACAAAAGATTTTGGTCGAATAGCAGCTCAAACAGCGAGAAATATAATTCGTCAAGGAATTAAAGACGGAGAAAGAAGTTTAATATCGCAGGAATTTCAAAGTAAAAAACATGAAATTGTAAGTGCATTAATAGAGAGAATAGACGAAAAAAACGGGGCTCTAACTCTTAGAATAGGTAAAGCTGAGTCGATACTTCCAAGACCGGAGCAAATTGGGAATGAAGTACTTAAGGAAGGAAATCATATTAAAGTATATGTATCTGATGTAAAAGAAACTGAAAAAGGACCTAAAATTATGGTGTCTAGAACACATGCGGATTTCGTAAAAAAACTTTTTGAAAATGAAGTACCTGAAATAAGGAGCGGAATAGTAAATGTAAAATCAGTAGCGAGAGAAGCAGGATCAAGGACTAAACTTGCAGTTTACAGCAATGATGAAAACGTAGACGCTATGGGATCATGTATAGGAAATCACGGAGCAAGAATAAACGTAATCATCGAAGAGCTTGGCGGAGAAAAAATAGATATCATCGAATATAATGAAGATACCGAAAAGTTTATATCCGCAGCACTAGCTCCGGCGGAAGTCATAAAAGTAAGTATAACAGACCCAGAGGACAAAATATGCACAGCCACAGTACCTGATCATCAACTTTCCTTAGCCATAGGCAACAGAGGACAAAACGTAAGACTCGCAGCAAGACTCACAGGATATAAAATAGATATTAAACCTAAAAGCGGATTTTATAACGAAAAATAAAAAGGGGCGAAAGTCATATTTTAAAGTCTAAACATATTCCAATAAGAAAATGCATAGCATGTGGAAAACGAAAAAGTAAGGATACTTTTTTAAGGATAGTCAGAATATCCAAGAAAAATTCTAAGGATCCGGATTTCATATTAGATGACAAAGAAAATAAAGATGGCAGAGGATATTATTTATGTAAAGATACTAAGTGCGCAGAAACGGCAAAAAAAAAGAAAAAACTTGAACGTATATTTAAACATAAAGTAAACGATGAAATATATGATCAGTTGAAGGAAGCGGTGCAAAATAATAAGTAATAAACTAAAATATTTTTTAGGGATAATAAGAAAATCGGGAAACATGGTTTTAGGCTCCCAAAACGTAAAAAAAGCGATAATTAAAGATAAAATAAATGCAGTACTGATTCCCTGCGATACGTCAGAAAATACGCTTGATAAGATACTAAGCATAGTTAAACATAAACCTTATATAAAAACTATATATTTAAATCTATCAAAAGAGGATCTAAATATTTTCACAGAAAAATACGTAAGCATTATTGGAATTAAGGACAAAAATATGATAAGTAAAGTGGAAGAGTTAATTTCACAAGAGTATGAGGAGGAATGTATAATATGCCAAAAAAATACAGAGTATACGAAGTAGCCAAAGATCTAAATACAACCAGTAAAGAAATTTCATCGCTCTTAAAAACACATCTAGGGGTAGAAAAAAAGCACATGACAGCACTTGAAGAAAATGAATTAAGTATTATTTTCGAGTATTATACCCAGAAGAATCAAGTTGAAAATTTTGATGAGTATTTTAATATATCTTCCCAAAATAAAAGTACAGAAAAAACAGCTACAAAATCAAAAGCTATAAACACCCCCTTAATAAAAAACGAATCTAAAAATATTAAAGACTTAAAAAATTCAAATCCTCAAGTCAAAAAAAACTCTATTAAACCTCCTATAGAAGTAACCAAAACAGATATAAAAAGACCTGCAGGAAGAGTTATAGATACGAAATCTGCAAACATAAATATCGATAAATACAACGAAAAATATGACAAAATGGCATCTGAAAAAGTTAGAACCGATAACATAATTCAAAAACAAAAAATAAATCAAAAATCTCATCAAAGAAATAAATTCAAAAGCGCAAAAAAAGAAACAGAATCTGAAAGACTAAATAGAATAGCAAACGAACGTAAAAATAAACCCCTTACTATTACTATACCTGAAGAAATAACAGTTGGAGATCTTGCATCAAAACTTAAAGCCACAGTTTCAGAAGTAATAAAAAAACTCATACTAATGGGTACAATGGCATCTATCAATGATATTATTGATTTCGATACGGCAAGTTTAGTTGCTATGGAATTTCATGCAAAAGTTGAAAAAGAAGTAAGAGTAACCATCGAGGAAATGATTATTGATGACAGCGAAGATGATGAAAACAATTTGGTACCGAGAGCACCTGTCGTAGTAGTTATGGGACACGTAGATCACGGTAAAACTTCACTACTTGACGCTATTAGAAAAACAGACGTAATATCAACTGAATCCGGAGGTATTACTCAGCATATCGGAGCATATAAAGTACACTTGGGGAATAAAGATATTACATTTTTAGACACTCCCGGACACGAAGCATTTACAACCATGCGCGCAAGAGGAGCACAAATTACAGACGTTGCAATTCTAGTAGTTGCCGCAGATGACGGTATTATGCCCCAAACAATAGAAGCTATAAATCACGCTAAAGCTGCAGGTGTTTCAATAATAGTAGCGATAAATAAGATCGACAAAGAAGGTGCAAACCCCGATAAAGTAAAACAGCAGCTTACGGAATATGAATTGGTCCCTGAAGAATGGGGCGGCGATGTGCCTTGTATACCAATTTCGGCAAAAAAAAGAATAGGTCTTGAAGAACTTTTGGAAATGGTTATTCTAGTTTCCGACATTAAAGAATTAAAGGCAAATCCGAAAAGAGCTGCTAAAGGTACGGTTATAGAAGCTCGTCTTGACAAAGGACGCGGACCTATCGCCACAATTCTAGTACAAAACGGTACTTTAAAAATCGGAGACGTAGTAGTAGCCGGAACAGCTGTTGGAAAAGTCAGAGCTATGATAAATGACAAAGGTGAACGCGTAAAAGAAGCAAGTCCTTCAGTACCTGTTGAAATTACAGGTCTTGATAGCGTACCTTCGGGTGGAGACGTAGTAAATGTGGCAAGTAACGAAAAATTGGCAAGAGAACTTGTAAACCAGAGAAGAAACAAACAAAAAGAAGAAGTATTTAATCATCAAACTAAAGTCACCCTTGATAATCTTTTTGACCAAATGAAAGATGGGGATATAAAAGAACTCAAAATCATTGTAAAGGCGGACGTACAGGGTTCTGTAGAAGCTGTTCGTCAGTCACTTGAAAAACTGAGTAATAAAGAAGTAAGAGTTAAAGTTATCCACGGCGCCGTCGGAGCTGTTAGAGAATCAGACGTAATGCTTGCAAATGCCTCAAACGCTATAATTATAGGATTCAACGTAAGACCTGATCCGATAGCTTTATCTAATGCAGAAAGAAACGGCGTGGATATAAGACTTTACAGAGTTATTTATGACTGCATAAACGAAATATCCGACGCTATGAAAGGTATGCTTGCTCCAAAAATCAGAGAAGTTGAACTTGGTAGAGCTGAATGCAGACAGGTTTATAAAATATCAAGCGTGGGTACAATATCGGGAAGTTATGTTTTATCCGGTAAAATTTTAAAAACTGCTAATATAAGAGTCGTAAGAGATGGTATAATAATTTCAGAAGATAAAATAAAATCTTTAAAAAGATTTAAAGACGACGTGAAAGAAATCTCACAAGGTTATGAATGTGGTATCGGACTTGAACATTTTAACGATCTTAAAGAAGGGGACATTTTTGAAGCATTTATAATGGAAGAATATCGAGAAGAATAAATTTACTCTAAAAAGTGAAGTTAGAGCTATAAACAGTAGGAAAAACTTAATAAGGGAAAAAATTAATATAATCTGAATATGTACGCATTATCCATACTCTAAGGTAACACAGAAAAGCTTATGGATAAAGTATATAAACATTATTATATATAGATACTTAACAAAAAATAAATTTTTATTTTTAAAATATAATGATAACTTAATCTCTTCACCCTTTATAAAAATTATAATGAAACTACTTGAATATAAACTTGGATTTGGAGACTACAAAAATGCCGGGATATAGAAAAAATCATACATCTGAGAATATAAAAAGAGAAATAGCGGTAATTTTAAGGCAGCTTAAAGACCCCCGTATAAGAGAAAATATGATTAATATTGTAAAAATAGATGTTTCAAAAGATGCGTCCAACGCTAAAATATATATAAGCAGCCTTAAGGGCCTTGAAAAAGCGAAAGAAGCGGCTAAAGCTTTAAAAAACGCATCAGGATTTATTAGAAAAGAAATAGGAAATAGAATCAGTTTAAGATATATTCCGAGTATTTCTTTTCACGCTACGGATTCTATAGAATATAGTGTAAATATATCTAAAACATTAGATGATTTAAAAAGGGGCGAATATAATGAAGACATTACTTGAAATAGCAGATATATTAAAAAGAAAAAACTGTATATATATACTAACGCATTGCTATCCGGACGGCGACACTTTAGGCTCGGCATATGCCCTTTGCAGAGCACTGCAGTTTATAGGAAAAAAGTGTAAAGTTTTATGCCATGATGAAATTCCAGGTAAATTTAGATTTATGAATGATTATGTCAAGTATGAAGAATTTGACCCCGAATATATAATATCTACAGACGTTGCCGATATAAAACTGCTTGGAGATAAACTTTCCGTATATTCCGATAAAATAAATATGTGCATAGATCATCATATGTCCAACAAAAGCTATGCAGACATTACTTTCGTAGACGCAATGTCCGCCGCCACAGCCGAAATAATATACGAACTTATACAAAGTCTTGGAGTTCCAATAGACGAAGAAATAGCAACTTGCCTATACGTAGGTATATCAACCGACACAGGGTGCTTTAAACACTCAAATACTACAGCAAAAACACATAAAATAGCATACGAATTAATAAATAAAAACATAAACCTTTCAAAAATTAACTCTGAACTATTTGAAAAAAAATCTAAAGAAACACTATCTGTTGAATACATGGTATATAACACCTTAGAATACTTTTTTAAAGGTAGATGTGCTGTAATAAGACTGACGCAAAATATGCTCGATTCCGTTGGGATAAACGATAATGAACTTGAAGGTATAGCCTCAATACCGCGTCAAATAGACGGCGTAAAAATAGGAATAACAATCAGAGAAAAAAAGCCAAACCTATTTAAAATATCCGTAAGGACAACCGAAGATATAAACGCAATAGAAATATGCGAAACCTTTGGCGGCGGTGGACATCCGAGAACAGGCGGATGTACAATAGAAGGGGAACTTGAGGAAGTTAAAGAAAAACTTCTTTCAGTTATAAAAAATAAATACGGTTGGTAAAATGGACGGAGTTATAATAATAAATAAACCCAAGGAATATACGTCATTTGACGTTATAGCAGTCCTTAGGAAAATATTTAATCAAAAAAAAATAGGACATACCGGTACTCTAGATCCAATAGCCACAGGAGTATTACCGGTTTTACTTGGAAAAGCTGCAAAAGTTCAAAGGTTTATGAAAGAATACCCCAAAGAATACGTAGCCTCACTCAAACTCGGAATAACAACAGACACTCAAGACATCACAGGAAATATCTTAAAAACAACTAATATTCAAGTGCCGATCCAAAATATAAAAAATGCCCTGGAAAAATTTATAGGGGAAATTTATCAGATTCCTCCTATGTATTCTGCCATAAAAGTTGGGGGTGTAAAACTATGTAACCTGGCACGAAAAGGGGTAAACATAAAAAGGGAGAAAAGACTTGTAAATATTTATAGTATTGATCTTCTAAAATATGACTTCCAAAATCAAACCGCTCAAATAAAAGTAGTATGCTCACCGGGCACTTATATTAGAACATTAATATCAGACATAGGTGATCTTTTATCATGTGGCGGAGTTATGACGGACCTTATAAGAACAAAATCAAATGGATTTAGTCTTAAAGATAGTTTTACGCTAAACGAATTAAAAAATCTCCCCTCAAAAGATCTTTATAAAACCCTAACACCTATCTCATATTTATTAAAACATTATGATACAGTCTCAATAACTGCTGCTCAGAAAATACGTTTTAAAAATGGAGGCGGGTTATCCCTTGATAGGACGGACATACCGTCAATTAATATAAAAGACAAAAAAATATATCAAGTAAAATCTCAAAACGAGACTATTGGATTAGGAATAATAAATACAAAAAAACAGGAATTATCTGTTTTAAAAAATTTTTAAGGTTAAAAATATGGAAAACAACAAAATATATACAGCCGTAGCGCTTGGTTTTTTTGACGGAGTTCACTTAGGGCACCAAAGTATAATTAAGGAAACGGTAAAATACGAAACTAAGAATATAATCCCCGTAGTCTATACATTCAAACAATCTCCAAAAGAAATCATTAATGGGAAACCCTATTTTTATTTAACTACAAATAGTGAAAAAATTAAACTACTTCTAAGTTTCGGAATTAAAAAGGTTTATATGGACGATTTTAAAAATATAAAAAACCTGTCATGTGAAGATTTTATACATAAAATTATAAGTGAAAAATTAAATGCTAAGTATGTAATTTGCGGTGAAAATTATTTTTTTGGACATAAAGCTGAAGGAAACTGCGAAAAACTTAAAGATATATGCAAAAAATATAGTATTAAAGCTCAAGTTGTACCTCTTAAAACATATAAAGATAAATCTATAAGTTCAACCAGAATAAAAAATTCAATAAAATTCCAAGAATTCCAGGATATACAGCAAATGCTCGGAAGAAAAATTGACAAAAACAATATCATTATATAACAAAAATATAATTTGAATTTAGTGTTTGTTTAACGGAGTACATAATGAAAAAAACAATAACATTTTTATCAGTAATATTTTGTATAAGTGCGCTGTTTACCCCATGAGTAGCGCATATTTTATAGACAGCGATAAATTTACTGCTCAAGATTATAAAAACGCTAAAATTGAATTTGAACATAAAATATTCTCTAATGAAAAGTCAAAAAAACATATTTAAAAACAGCTCGTATCTTACTTGAATATACTGACAAATTATATGAAAAAATAGAGAAATTAAAAACACAAAAAGATAATAAATAATTATGTAAAAAGACCCATCGATTAACTGTTATATACGTAGAAAAAATCAAATCCTATAATATTTATGAATATTTATGAATATCATTTCTTTAGAATATTATTTTCGAAAGGAATGATTTTTTTGACTATAAAAATATTTATAGATCAGGGACATAATCCACAAGGGGTAAATGCAGGGGCCGAAGGATTTGGTATGAGGGAGCAGGATATAACATATAATGTCGGAATGTATCTTGCAGATATTTTAAGAAATGATTCAAGATTTGAAGTAAGAACATCACGAAACAGTCCGGATGAAGTTTTAGGTACGTCAAATGCAACGAGTCTAGCTGCAAGAGTAGATGCCGCTAACTCATGGCCGGCAAATTATTTTATCAGCATACATGCCAATGCTAATACGAACCCCGCCATCAATGGATCTGAAGTATATGTGTATCAAGAATACTCTAAAGCTTACTATTTAGCAGAACAAGTACTACAGGCTATGGTAGAAAGAGTGGGAACAAAAGATAATGGAGTAAGACTTAACCCTTCCCTTTACGTCCTAAGAAGAACAACCATGCCCGCAATACTCGTGGAACTTGGATATATAACAAACGAAGGCGACGCGCAAAAACTACGCGATGACCAATATGAATTTGCATACGGAATATATCAGGGGCTTCTTAATTATTTAGGTCTAAACTAAAACTTAAAAACAAGGAGCTTAGAAATATTATTAGATTTCGATACTATACTACTTAACGTATGCGTGGTAGCTGTTTTAGTAATTTGCGGAGATAAATTATCCGCTCCCACTTTAATATTTAATGTTATGCCCAACGAACTTTTTAAAGTGGAGGTAATACTAACAAGTTTCGCAGCATTGGATTTTTTGATAGCAGGAGATCCAGCAAAATTTACGTACAACATTTCTGCACAATGGAGTAGTGGTCTAAGAGTACTTCTAATAAAGCTATCTAAAAATACAGCGTTTGAAACACCGTCATTTACATTTAAAACAGGTCCTTCATCACTACTTCTAAGATCATTTACAGCTTGAACAGCAAAATCTACTAAACTAGGTATATCATCCGGTGAACTAAGCGCCAACTGCTGATTAACGTTTAAGCTATTAAAATTCTTAATAAATGAATTTTTATATGCTACAAATGGTGCAGCTTTAAAAGTAGAAACAGTCTTTTTATACTCTGCTATAACGCTGTTTCTATATTTCATACATGAAGCGGAATCTAATGCATTCCAAAGATTTAATAATTGTTGGGATGGACTAGTTGGACTATCGTCATTACATGGAGAATTCTTAGCAATATAAGTAAACACAGCTACAGCATTTTTAGGATTTTGATTATACAGCATCCTCATCGCAGCATCCAAAACATTCATATAACCGTCCTGATATTTCTTAAGGCACATTTTTTTAATCTGATCTAACTTCTTAATATTTTTTATCCAATCTATACTTCCCATAAATTTAACCTCCTTTTGTTTTTATATAAATTATACACAAAAATTTCCAAAACCTCAACCAAAATATAAAAATCAGGAGAATTAATAATGAACCTTAAAAAATTTTTTAAAAATGTATCGTTTTTATTTTGTCCTATAATATTCATATCATGCATCTCAGCACTATCCATTCTTAAAGGGACAGATATAAAATTTATCATTAATAAAAACGATACTCAGAATAAAGAAATCCCGGAAAAAGAAAATTTTGGAATAACTCAGAAATTTTCCTCAAATAAAAATCAAGAAATGAGAGCCGTCTGGGTACCTTTTATGGATATTGATATGAAATCAGATTGCAGCATAGATAAATTTGAAAATAAGATTGACGACATAATAATCAATGCCAAAAATAATAAAATAAATACGCTTATAGTTCACATAAGATCTCATAGCGACGCACTATATCCATCTAAAATATTTCCTTGGTCGCATCTTTTAACAGGTTTGCAAGGTCAGGATCCCGGTTTTGATCCGTTAAAAATAATAATAGAAAAAACTCATAAAGAAAACATGAAAATTCATGCATGGATAAACCCTTTCAGAATTCAGTGTGCAGGAGCTCCGAAAAATATTTGCAAATCCAATCCGGCAACTTTACTTGCCGATGAAGCAGATTGTATATTAAAAGATGGGGACGATATTTACTATAATCCTGCAAACGAAAAAGTACAAAAACTAATAATAGACGGCATAAAAGAAGTAGTACAAAATTATGATGTTGATGCCATACATTTAGATGACAGATTTTATCCCACTGACAGTGAAGCTTTTGACAAAGAATCATATAATAATTACCTTAATATCAAAGATTTTGAAAATAATAAATTAGATCTTTATAAATGGCGTCAAAGCAATATAAATAACCTTATCTTTAATATATATAAAGAGATAAAGTCTATAAACAGTAATATTTTATTTGGCATATCCCCTGAAGGGAATATAAATAATGCTGAAAAACATGGTGTAGATGCTAAAAGATGGTGCAGTCAAACCGGATATGTGGATTATATTTGTCCACAACTTTACTGGAGCCTTGATAATCCCGCCTTAGACTTCAAAACAGCTGCAAACAATTGGAAAAACATATTAAAATTAGACAGTGTAAATCTTTATTTTGGACTCAGCCTATATAAAATCGGTACAGACCTCGATGAAAACACTTGGAAACTCTATGACAACGATATATTAAAAAGAGAAATAGAATATTCAAGAAGCATCGGATGTCAAGGTTTTATGTTGTATCCTTATAACTGTCTTGTTAAGCCGGAGGTTCAGAAAGAACTTTTAAATGTAGCAAAAATTTTTAACTAACTGCAGTAGTCTTCTAAAATATTTGAAAGTTCTTCTTTCGTATTTACCTTTATACCTTTTTTTAGAAGTTCTCTATCTTCCCTGGGCAAATCTACTATCTGTACATCTGTAATTTTAATAGGAGAAGGATTATCTTGTTCAAATACAGCGACATTACCCTGATATTCTGAAACAACAAAAATAGTGTTTGGACTGCCCTCCAAATAAGACTGCTGTTTTTTCTCCTCCGCGGACGGATTATTATTTGATTTTGGTCCGAAAAAGAATAAGAGGGCAAAAAACGTCACTAGAAAACAACCTAAAGACCAAAAAAATTTTTTCATATAAATCCTACCACCGTTTTTTATTTTTTTATATTAATATAGTTCCCATTTTATAAAATTTTATTCCTCTAATTTTTTCACAGTTTATATAATTTATATTTTTCAATAAAAAAGAAAAAGTACCCTTTAAATATACTGTTTTCCAAGGGTACTTTTTTACAGTAATTTTATCTTACTTTTATAAACAATAAATATTTAACGATTAATAAACATAGCATGCCATTCAAGGCCGGATTCATCTGGAACATTATGGCTAAATCCGCATTTGGGACATATGGATTTTCCTACAGAAGAAAATTCTTTCGTTTTATATTTCTTCTTACAATAGGCACATTTTAGATTATATTCTTGATCACACTGTACATATCCTGCTCGTCCCCCGGATGCACCCTTTAATTCATTACCCGAAACCATATCCATATTTTTAGAATTATTGTCTTTTTTGTCATCTAAATTACTTCTTTCAAAAATTAAATATAGTTTTTAAAAATTAGTACTATATATATAATAACCAACTTAACACTAAGGGATGAAAAAATGTTTATAAACCTATATATTAAAAAAATTTTTATCTATAAGATTGCTATTACTTTACTAAGCCTGATAGTTACCGGAACATTATGTATATTTGCAATTTCAAATATTCCAAAAGAAAATCCTCAAAAAGAAGAATCTATAAAGCTACCTATACTTATGTATCATGGACTTATTAAAAATTCTAAGAAACAAAATAAATTCATGATTGATCCCAAGCTCTTCGAAAGTGACCTTAAATATATAAAAGAACACAATATAACCACAATCTTTGTAAAAGATCTAATAGATTACGTAGAAGGGAACGCTGAATTACCAGAAAATTGTATAATTATTACTTTCGACGACGGATACTATAATAACTACCTTTACGCTTACAGTCTGGCTAAAGAATATAACAGTAAAATAATTATTTCCCCAATAGGAAAATGTTTGGATGAATACAGTAAAATTGACGATAAACATGAAAATTATTCATACCTTACGTGGTCCCAGTTAGACGAAATGGTAAAATCGGGTCTTGTGGAAGTACAAAACCACTCTTATGATATGCATTCTAAGGGAAAAAATTATATAGGGTGTAAAAAAAAGAAAAATGAATCCTTAGAAAAATATAAAGAAAGATTTAAAAAGGACATACAAAAACAACAAGACCTAATAACCAAATATACAGGTACAACCCCCTTGGCTTTTGCGTACCCTTTTGGAGCATTTAGTGATGAAACACCGGGCATATTAAAAGAAATGGGGTTTAAGGCTACATTCTTTTGTTATAATAAAATCAATAATATTACAAGAAATCCGGAATGTTTAAATGGCCTTTGCAGATTTATAAGGCCCAATAATATTTCCACAAATGATTTCTTTTCAAAAATTTATAAAACTTAATTATTGAAAACCTATTTTTCCATTTTAAATACCACCTTTTTAATAATTAAAAAAATTTAATAAACTATGTTATAATAACAAATACAAAATTTAAACTTAAAAAAATAATCTTTACACTTATTATTTGTTGCCCCACCATTTACTCTCTTTTAATTTCTTTATTCCCAAATATCCACCGGCTCCTATACCTAAAATACCTCCTACCAAAGAACCCAAAACCAAACCATCTGAAGCGTTTGGTAAAAATCCCAATTTATCATGGTTTATGTCAAATAAATCATTCCAAACATACTGACCACCAGAAACTTTTTGTAATTCCTCCTCAGGTATTTCTGACATTCTTGAAACCATACTGATAATTAACTTACCAAGCTCTTCCACTTCCTCTAGAGATATTTCTATGTCTTCATCAGCGAAAGCTTTTATAACTTCTTGTTTAGTTCTAAAACCTAAGATTTGAGTTAAAAACCGCTTATCTTTTAATTTTTCTAATATCTCTCT
This sequence comes from uncultured Eubacteriales bacterium, assembly GCA_964416045.1. Taxonomy (GTDB): domain Bacteria; phylum Bacillota; class Clostridia; order Oscillospirales; family Acutalibacteraceae; genus CAQBRY01. The sequence continues at coordinate 15,320 of CAYQCM010000010.1, forward strand.
ATTCATTTTACGACGCCCCCTCAATTATTATAATTTAATGTTTTATCATATAGCTTGAAAAAAATCAACAAAAGGAGAATAATATGTATAAATTGTCAAATCAAGAAGGACAAGCACGGCGAGGTACTTTTAGTACTGTACATGGAGACATAGAACTACCGGGATTTATGAACGTAGCAACATGTGCAGCAATTAAGGGAGGACTATCTGCACTGGATTTAAAAGAAATAAAATGTCAAGTACAGCTTTGCAATACATACCACATCCATCTAAGACCGGGAGATAAAATTATTAAAAATCTAGGAGGTTTGCATAAGTTTACAAAATGGGACGGACCTATACTCACAGATAGTGGTGGATTTCAAGTATTCTCTCTATCGGGACTTAGGAAAATAAAAGAAGAAGGTGTAACTTTTTCCTCCCATATTGATGGTAAAAAAATATTTATGGGACCGGAAGAAAGTATGCAAATACAATCAAATCTCGGTTCAACAATAGCTATGGCCTTTGATGAATGTGTAGCAAATCCGGCGCCAAGATCATACACCAAAGAATCCTGCGACAGAACTGTAAGGTGGCTTAAAAGATGCAAAACAGAGCTTTCAGAATTAAATAAAAAAGAAGATACAATAAATAAATCACAAATGCTTTTCGGTATAAACCAAGGAAGTATATATGAAGAAATAAGAGTAGAACACATGAAAAGAATAGCAGATCTGGATTTAGACGGATATGCTATAGGTGGACTAGCTGTTGGGGAATCAAATGAAGATATGTATCGCATAATAAATGCTATAGAACCTCACATGCCAAAAGACAAACCCAGATATTTAATGGGAGTAGGGACACCTATTAATATATTAGAGGCAGTATATAGGGGAGTGGACCTGTTTGATTGCGTAATGCCAAGCAGAAACGCACGGCATGGATATATCTTTACTTGGCAGGGAATTAAGCATATTTTAAATTCTAAATATATATCCGATTCGTCCCCTTTAGACAAAGAATGTGATTGCCCTACATGCAAAAATTTTTCAAACGCATATATAAGGCACTTATTCAAAAGTAAAGAAATGCTCGGCCTAAGATTAGCCGTAACACACAACCTTTATTTTTATAATACATTGATGGAAAAAATAAGGGTATCTATAGAAAATAATGATTTTTTTAATTTTTATAATAAATACAAAAAAATACTTGACAAACTACATTGTTAAAAGTATAATATAAACATAACATAAATTAATATAAATCTTAAAAGATTTAATAGAAAGGACAAAAATTATGAATAAAAAAGTAAAAAAATTTCTAGCTATAATATTTTCTTCCTTATTAAGTATATCATCTTTCAGTGCATCAATAAACTCCGAGGAACAAGAAGCTCAAGAACAGAAAATAATTAGAGCTATGCATGCCGATTACAGAAGTCGCTTCGCTTTTGATGTATCTGAGGGATGGACTTCTGATCTTTCGGCGGGAGAATTTGTAAATAATTATGCAAAAAATCTCGAAGAAAATGAAAAGGGTGGTTTCGCGTGCTTTTCTTCATGTTATCTTAGATTTTTAGTGCAAACTAGGAAAATAAGAGCCACATATCTTTTTGCGAACGTTTATTCTAAAGACCTAGATCCGCCCTCCAGTATTTGCCGTACTGAGTTGGTGTGCCTAATGATGCGCCTACTCCCATCATCTTTTTCAATCGTGTTAGTGGTATACGAATTACTTCCAGGTCATTATTTTGTACTTGACCCTTCCATCCCCGAGCCAGACTTAAATTGCTTACCTATCGAAAGATACTTTGAATCATTGCACCGCCGTTTCAATGTTCTAACAGCATCCTATCTTGATGCTAATGTATGTAATAATCCTAACAAACTTCCATCCTTACGTGCACCTCGCATTTTCAATACAACGCTTGATCCACAATTCGAATTTAAACCTTTCACTTTCCAATTAAATACTTAAAAACAAAAAGAAAGCAGGATATATTTAACATATACCCTGCTCTATCATTGCATCGGCTACCTTTTTGAAACCACATATATTAGATCCCACAACATAATTTTCAGAAAAACCGTTATCTTCAGCAGTACTAGAGATTTTATTAAAGATATTTACCATAATTTTTTTAAGTTCTTTATCTACGTCGTTTGCGTCCCAAGAAGTCCTCATACTGTTTTGGCTCATCTCAAATACCGAAGTAGCCACTCCCCCTGCATTAGCTGCTTTGCCGGGTAAAAACAAAACTTTATTATCAAAAAATAAATTAGTAGCATCAATGGTAGTTGGCATATTAGCTCCTTCAGCAACAGCTACTACTTTATTTTTTATAAGGTTTTTAGCTCCATCAATTGTTAACTCATTTTGAGTGGCGCAAGGAAGCGCTATATCGCAAGGGATTTCCCAAGTAAATTTTCCTTCTTTATATATAGATTTTGGCCTATATTTAATATACTCTGATAATTTAAGCCTTTTTTCCTCTTTAATTTTTTTAATAACGGACAAATCAATACCGTCTTTATCATAAATCCATCCTGAAGAATCCGACATGGTAACAACCTTCGCATTCATCTCTTGTGCCTTTAACGCCGCATGTAAAGCAACATTCCCCGCCCCCGAGACAGAAACAATTTTATTTTCCAAATCAATATTATGACTTCTGAGCATCTCATCTAAAATATAAATTAAACCGTACCCCGTAGCTTCTTTCCTAATAAGAGACCCTCCATAAAGTAAACTTTTTCCTGTAAGTACTCCCTCATAAACATTTTTAATACGTTTATAAGATCCAAAAAGATATCCTATTTCTCTTGCACCTACCCCTATATCTCCTGCCGGTACGTCTATATCCGCCCCAATATACCTGCTAAGTTCTGCCATAAAACTTTGGCAAAACCTCATAATTTCATTATCGCTCTTTCCCTTAGGATCAAAATCACTGCCACCTTTTGCTCCACCTATTGGAAGATCAGTTAGTGAATTTTTAAAAATTTGTTCGAATCCTAAAAATTTCATCACACTCAAATTTACAGTAGGATGAAAACGAAGTCCTCCTTTATAAGGACCCAAAGTATTATTAAACTGTACTCTATATCCACGATTAACATGTATTTTTCCATTATCGTCTTGCCAGGAAACTTTAAATTTAATTTGTCTATCTGGTTCTGTAAGTCTTTGCAATATATTTTTATCTTTA
>CAYQCM010000011.1:0-18365 GCA_964416045.1 uncultured Eubacteriales bacterium
ATTTTTCTTTATATTCTATACTATTTACTCCAGAACTTGTAAATAAAAAAGCAGAAGCAAGTAAGATTGATAAAATTCTTTTCAATATATTCACATTCTAAAACTGAATTTAGTTTTTTTAATAACATTGCATTATATCATATTGTATATTTGACTTCTAGGTTTTAAGATAACTATATTTTTATATTTAATTTACTAGAAGATTTTTTTAATTTTTCCAAGGATTTTTTTTCCAATCTCGATACGTACGATCTAGATATTCCCAAAAGTTTAGCAACCTCTCTTTGAGGAAGAGGTTTATGTCCTCCTAAACCGTATCTAAGAGATATTATTATTCTTTCTCTTGAGTTTAAAAAGGCGTATATATTTTTTTGTAATTTTTGTATGTCTAATTTTAAAAATATTTTTTCATCTATACATTCATCTGAGGGTATGGTGTCTATAATTGTGAGCACATTACCATTTTTGTCCATTTCTATAGGTTCGTTCATGGATACGTCCAGTGAGGTTTTTTTAGAATTCCTAAGATACATCAGTACCTCATTTTCTATACATCTTGCTGCATAACTTGAAAGTTTGATTCCTTTATCGGAATTAAAGGTATTTATTGCTTTAATAAGACCTATTGTTCCTATAGATATTAAATCTTCCGAGTAGTTTTTTGATGAATAGTATTTTTTGACTATGTGGGCTACTAATCTTAAATTATGCTTTATAAGTTTATCTTTTGCGTTTTTATCTCCCTTAGAAAGTAAGTCGAGATATTTTTTTTCGTCTTTACGGGATAGTGGTTTTGGAAAGATATTTGGACTTATTATGTGCAGTACGCAACATATAATTCCCGACAGTATAGAATAAAACATATTAATCAATATTAAAACACACCCTAAATATAATTTTTTAACTCATGAATATTAAATTATATGTTTTAAGATTACTAGTTATAATTTGTCTTGTTTTTAATATTTTCCCAGTATGATTTAAATGCTTGTTCATTTTTATTTTTACCGTATTTATAGTATTTAGAATTTTTTATTTTTTCAGGAAGATATTGTTGTGAGATCCATGAATTTTTATAGTTATGAGGATATAAATATGAAGAGTTTTTGTTTGATTTGAAATCCGGTTCCGGAGATTGATTTAGATATCCGGGCATAAAACCGCAATCTTTAGAATTCAGTTCCTCAAAAGCTTTATTAATGGCTAAATATGCAGAATTTGATTTTGGTGAAATACACGCTAAGATAACAGCATCGGCTAAAGGTATCTTAGCCTCGGGCATACCTACGCTCATAGCAATATCTACGCAAGATTTTACTATGGGTATAATTTGAGGGTAAGCAAGACCTATGTCTTCACAAACACATATCATAAGTCTTCGGCAGCAAGAAAGTATTTCTCCAAATTCAAGTAATTTTGCAAGATAATGAAGAGCCGCATCAGGATCCGATCCCCTTATTGATTTTTGAAATGCAGATAATAGATTATAATGGTCATCTCCTGATTTATTGTATGGAAGTGATTTGGAGTTTGTAATGGCATTTACTTGCTCCATAGTTATATTTTTTTCACCGTTTATAGTTTGAGACGATAAAACACACATTTCAAGAGTATTTAGAGCTTTTCTTACGTCTCCAAGACAAAAATTCGAAATATGTTCTACTACGTTGTTTGAATATAAAATGTTCATATTTAATTCTTTTTTTAGCGTGTCTATTGCTTTTATTAGAATATTAAATATATCCTGGGGTTTTAAAGATTCAAATTTTAATACCATACATCTACTAAGGAGCGCGTCATGTATATAGAAACACGGATTTTCAGTCATACAAGCTATTAATTTAATATTTCCTTCTTCTATGGCTTCAAGTAAAGTTTGCTGTTGCTTTTTATTAAGGTATTGTATTTCGTCGAGGTGTAAGAGTATTCCGTTTTGGGAATCTATTTTTTCTGACTTCAAAATTATGTCTTTTATTTCTTGGGATGATGTATTTGTACCATTTAAATAGGCTGTTTTTATTTTGGATTTTGAGGATATAATTTTTGCAATTGTGGTTTTGCCTACCCCTGGAGGACCGTAAAATATCATGTTTGGAATTTCATTTGAGCTAATGATATTTTTTATTATACCGTTATTACCTACTAAGTGATTTTGTCCTGATATATTTGAAATATCTTGAGGACGCAATTTTTGGCATATATTTATATACATTTTGTTTCTTCCTTTAGAAAAAATACTAAAAACTATTGACTTTAATTTTTATATTTGTTATTATTGTAACATAGTTTATTTATAAGGGAAAGGAGATAATATTATGAAAAAAATTATTTATAAAGTAAATACAGATGATTTAATGCAAATGTCTAAGGAGATAGGCGTTTCAAGTGGTAGTCAAAAAAAACAAAAAAAATTTTTAGATCATATTTCAAAAAGTAAGCTCTTTAGAGAAATCAAAAAAGGAAATATGAAAAAATATACTTTCTTTTTTAAAGATAAATATCAAAAAGCTCTATCTAATTTAAAAGAGGAAGTTAAAAAAGAATATGACACCTGGAATGAACAATATTTAAGAGAACAAAATCAAAAAAACATTGAACAGTTAGAAAAACAAAAAATTCCGCTTAAATGTTCAAACTTGGCGCCACCTGTAATTCCTAAATTATATAAGTATGAGCGTTTGTCTACCACTTGTTTTAAGGTTTTAGATAGTATTTCAAATTATTGTGATAAATTTGATAGCACGAATCCAAAGAATATGGTGGAAAATATTATTTGTGATGTTTATATAAAGCGACTAGGAAATTTTTGTAAACGAGCCTATGCAATGTTATATAAGATGGATATTACTGATTTTACGGAAGCCGATAAGATTCAAAAAAAGTTTATGGAAGACGATAAGATTCGAAAAAAGATTGTGACTAAATTATGCTATGGTGATGACCTTAATATTGAGGTTGGATTGGTGCAATTTTCTACTAGGCTGCAAATGTTAATGAGACTATTAGTAAAGGCCCAGAAAATTAAAGATCCTAAAGAACAATCTTTTTTAATAAGTAATGCTTTGCAGGAAATTATAACACAATATCCCGAATCTAAAAAATACACCGGGGATTTTGTTGAAGGGCGTTTCGTAGAGTTTAGGCGTTCAGCTGAAGTTTTTTTGAAATATGTTGATGATAAGTTACAACCTGCCCTCACAGCTTTGGCAGCTATATTAAAACCACTAGCAAAAGAGGATAAATATTATACAGCAGAAGTAAAAGAGAAAGAACGACTTAAAAAAATAAAGAGACAAAATAAAGAGTCAGTAAATTAAAATAGTAGGTGTTTATATTGTCTTTTAGTTTGTTTATTTAGTGGTTTTTGTGTAAAATTTTAATTATTCTTTACTTTATTTTATATTTTCATAATTTTTCACATAAATTCATCAAAATTTCAAATACTAATTAAGAAGTATATTAATATAATTAGGGAGAGATTTTGATGGAAAATAAAAAGAATGAAAATATTAAATGTACGGTGGCATCTTGTATGTTTCATTGCAATTCTGAGGATTATTGCTCATTAGACAAAGTATGTATTGGAACTCACGAACTTTATCCTACAGAGTGCCAATGCGTGGACTGCGAATCGTTTAAATTAAAAAATTAATTTTTAGTAGTTAAAAATAATTGTCTTCTTTGAAAACACAGATTCAAAGAAGACTTTTTTAGAGCGCTTTTGCTACACTGTCCATTGGGCTATCGTCAAAAGTTACCTTTTTTATATCTGCACCAAGGTTACTGAATTTTTCAATTATATTTTCGTATCCTCTTTCTATATGTGCGATTTCCTCTATAGTAGTAGTTCCACTTGCAGAAAGACCTGCTATAATTAATGCAGCTCCCGCACGTAAATCTGTGGCCCTTACGGTAGCTCCGTTTAGCTGATGTACTCCTTCTATTACTGCCACTTTTCCGTCAACCGATATTTGAGCTCCCATTCTTCTAAGTTCTTCAACGTATCTAAATCGATTGTCCCATACACCTTCACTTACTATACTTGTCCCATTAGCGATTGACAGTAAAGTTGTTATTTGGGGTTGCATATCAGTGGGAAATCCGGGGTATGGTAGGGTTTTTATATTGCATCTAGTCATATAGTCTCTGTTCACATATACTCTTACAGACTCATCTTTTTCTTCTATAGAAATACCCATTTCTTCTAATTTAGCTGTTATGGATTCTAAATGTTTAGGGGTTATGTTATTTACTGTGATGTCGCCTTTAGTTGCGGCAGCGGCGATCATGTATGTTCCGGCCTCAATTTGGTCGGGAATTATTGAGTAAGTTATTCCTTTTAGTTTTTTTACACCGTGTATTTTAATAATATCAGTTCCGGCTCCGCATATATTCGCTCCCATACAGTTCAAGAAGTTGGCAAGATCTACTATATGAGGCTCTTTAGCAGCATTTTCAATTACTGTGCATCCATCAGCCTTTACTGCTGCTAACATAATATTTACAGTTGCTCCAACAGATACAACATCTAAATAAATATTATTCCCCGTTAATTTTTCTGCACTTACATGTACTACTCCGCCATCTAATTTACAATTTGCTCCAAGTGCGGAAAATCCTTTTAAATGCTGATCAATTGGTCTTATTCCCCCAAAATTGCATCCTCCGGGCAAAGAAACCACTGCTTTAGAAAACCGTCCTAAAAGAGCTCCCATCAAGTAAGATGACGCGCGCATATTTCTTATAAGATCATACGAGGCAACCGGAGATACAATTTTTCTAGGATCTATTTCTAAAGTATTTTTGTTTACCATCTTTATACTTGCGCCCATCTCACTCATGATTTTGCACATAAGCGTTATATCACTAATATTCGGAATATTTTCTATTCTGGAAATATCATCAGCAAGAAGTGTGGCAGGTATAACCGCAACAGCTGCGTTTTTTGCGCCGCTGATGGGAACATCACCTTTTAACTTTTTTCCTCCGGATATTATTATTTTATCCAAAGCTAAACACCCCTAACATAAATTTTAGTATTGTAAAAAAAATATGTAAAATTAAATTAATTTTCTTAATAATTAAAAATTGTCCCAAATAATGTTATTACATTTTTAATTAAAAGTCAATGATACATATATTTATAATACATCTCTAAAATTATTTTGTCCCTGAAACACTTAAAAAATTAAGTAATTTCAGGAGACCAAAAAAATATATATAAATAAAACAATTTTTTCTTTAAATTTATAACGTATTTAAATTTTCAGAACTTTTATTATCTACATTTGAACCTTTATTATCTACATTTGAACTTTTATTATATTCATAAGATGCTACTTTTTTAACGTTATCTGAAGACGCATCAAAGTCTACATCATATATTATATATGGTTTACCGTCGATATCGATATTTACTCTTTTTTTGCCTGTAGTCCCTTTTAAAGTTACTATATATTCTCCGTTATTATATGATGGTCTTATAGTTTTGGTACTGTCTAAAATTCCATCGATATAGACAGAAAGAGTTATATTTTGTATAGACTCGTCTGTGATTTGGGGAAGATCTACTTTTATGTCAAATGATTTTTCTTTCTTTTTTCCATTGCTTAGAGTAACTTTAACGGTTGATCCCAAACTTACTTGTACTCCAGGAAGAGGGTTAGTTGCTAAAACAGTATCTTTAGATTTATCGCTGTTTTCATAGTCTATGGATTCTGATATTTTTAGCCCCTTTGAAAGAATTTCATTTTTTGCTATATCGAAATTTTTATCTATAATGTCGGGCATAAGTATTTTTTGTTCTGCGGGACCTTTACTTACGTATATTCTAACTGTTGTATCTGCTGTAACTTTAGTTCCTTCTGCAGGATCTGTATTTTTAACTAAACCTTCTGCAGTATCGTCATCTACGATCATTAATACTTCATATTTTATTCCTGCATTACTAAATTTTGATTTTGCAACTTCTTCAGTAAGTCCTTTTACACTTGGTATCGTGACCAAAACTCCGGAACTATTAACTTTTAAGGCTATAGTTGCTCCTTCTTTTACTTTTTTAGTATTAGGAAGAGGATCCTGATCTATTATTATACCTTCTTCCTGATTTGGATCATATACGTTTTCTATTTTCCATACGAATTTATAATCAGGATTATCTTGAATATCTGAATATTTCATACCTATAAAGTTAGGAACAGAGATATCTTTACTGGAACTGTTTCCAAAGTAGTTGAATATAGATATCCCTAAAAAAATTAAAGCAAAAAGTACTACTGCGGCTGCGATTCCACCAACTATATATACGGTCTTAGATTTATTTTTATTATCTTTTTTATAGTTAAAATTATCACCGTAATCATCGTTTTCACTTGATTTAATTTTTTTAATGGCGTCTATATATTTAGTAGGGTTATCATCTATAAAATATTTATACTCAAATTTTATACTTGGATCTTTTTTAAATTTTTCAATTTCAGTAAGCATTTCTTCTGCAGACAAATATCTATTTTTTGGATTTTTTTGCATGGATTTCATAGTAATTGACTCGAGGCCTTCAGGTATTGATTCATTTATTTCACGGGGCCTTTTGGGGACTGTTTGCATTTGCATTATTGCTACGGATACTGCATTGTCTGCTTCAAATGGAAGTGACCCTGTGATCATTTCGTAAAGTATTACTCCGACTGAATATATATCGGCTTTTTCGTCTGTAATTTCTCCCTTTGCTTGTTCTGGGGATATATAATGCACAGACCCTATAGCTCTGTCGGTCATAGTTTGGGTTTCATGTTTAAAGAATCTTGCTATACCGAAGTCTGTTACTTTAATGGTACCGTCTTGAAGGAGCATGATATTCTGAGGTTTTATATCTCTATGTATTACTCCTTTTTCGTGTGCATGACAAAGTGCCTTAAGTATCTGCTGTATAAAATGTACGGCTTCATTCCATTTAATTTCTTTCTGCTGAGCCATATATTCCTTAAGAGTTATACCGTTTATATATTCCATTACGATATACTGTATTTTACTTCCTAAACTTACGTCGTAAACTTTTACGATGTTAGGATGAGAAAGTACGGCAATGGCCTTAGACTCATTTTTAAATCTTCTAATAAATTCTTTATTTCCTAAATATTCGTCTTTGAGTATCTTTATGGCAACTATTTTTTCCTCTACTATATCGTAGGCTCTATAAACTACGGCCATTCCACCTACGCCTATTAATTCATGTATTTCATACCTAGCGTCTAATCTTTTTCCGGTATATTTGTCCAAAAATATCAGCTCCTGTATTTGATTAAAACTTTTATATCTAGATCTCTATTACCGAGACTGTTATATTATCATTTCCACCTAGACCTTTAGCTTGATCTACAAGTATATCTACCCCATTTTCCAAATCATTTTCAAGAAGTATATTTTTTATTTTTTCTGAGGATAGATAGTTTGTAAGCCCGTCTGTACAAAGCATAATTATATCATTTTTTTGAATTTTTGTTCTATTATAATCGCAAGTTACGGTTTTATTTATGCCAAGCGCTTTTGTTATGAGATTTTTTCTTGGATGCTTTTGGGCTTCATTTTCTGTAATTTCACCATTTTTAATCATTTCTTGTACCACGGAATGATCTACGGTAAGTTGAGTTATAATATTATCTCTGATGAGATATGCTCGGCTGTCTCCAACGTGAGAAGTATGTAAGTAACCTTCGTGTATCATTGATATAACAACAGTTGTACCCATACCTGTAAATTCTTCGTTAATCAGTGCGTCTTGAAATATTATTTTATTTGCATATTTTATGGCTTCCAAATGAAGCTGACGTATATCGTCAGTAGTTTCTTTACCAAGGGAAGTTTCTAAAAATTCTGATATTTTAGTTGCGGCTGTTTTACTTGCAATATCTCCTGCTTTTGCTCCGCCCATTCCGTCGCATACTATTGACCATGCTATACTTTTTGAAAAGATTTTATTTATTACAAAGTCTTGATTAGATTGTCTAACTAGTCCTATGTCGGTTTTGCTATGTACTTTCAACTTTATCTCCCTCCAAATTTTTAACATTTTTTGCTTTTAATTGACCACATGACGCATTTATATCTGCTCCTAGAGTACGTCTTATAGTTGCTGTTATACCTGCGTTTATGAGTATATTGCAAAAATTTATTACTTCTGAGCGTGAACATTGTTCGTAAATTCCACCCTCTATGCTATTAACTGGAATTATATTTATATAGCAATTCATTCCTTTTAGGAGTTTTATTAAATCTTTTGCGTGCTTTTTACTGTTGTTCTTATTTTTGATTAAAGTATATTCAAAAGATACTCTTCTATTAGTCTTTAAAAAATAATAATTACATGCTTTAATTATTTCTTCTATTTTCCATTTATTATTAATAGGCATAATCTGAGATCGCCTGTTGTCATCGGTTTCGTGAAGAGATATTGATAATGTTACTTGAAGGCCCTCGTCTGCAAGTTTGTATATTTTGTCCACTATACCGCATGTAGATACGGAAATATGTCTCATACCGATGTTTAAGCCTTCATGCGAGGATATAAGTTTTAAAAATTTCACTACATTATCATAATTATCAAGCGGCTCTCCCATACCCATTAAAACGACGTTAGATATTCTAATGTTATTGTCTTTTTGAGCTGTATGAATTTGAGATATCATTTCTGAAGGGTATAAATTTCTTGAAAATCCGCCTTTTCCGGTAGCGCAAAATTTGCATCCCATCTTACATCCCACTTGAGTTGAAATACAAATAGAATACCCATGGTGATATTTCATCAAAACTGATTCTATAAACTCTCCGTCATGTAGTTTAAGAAGATATTTTGTGGTTTCATCTATTTTAGAAACCAGTTTTTTTTCAATAATTGTGTCGGGTATAGTATATTTTAATTTGAACTCTTCTCTTAATTCTTTAGAAATGTCTGTCATATCGTCGAAGCTGGTTATACCCTTATTTATCCAATTAAATACTTGGATAGCCTGATATTTTTTGTAGGAAGCGTTTAAAAATTCAAGTTTGATTTCCTCTAAATTCAGAGATTTTATATCTTTTAAGTTAGAATTTTTAATGTTTAAGCCTCCTTCTTTGTTTATATAAAATATTTATTTTATTATACGTTAATAAAAATGAGTGTCAAGTTTGCCCAAGATGGACAAGCATCAGGCATATAAATTAAGAAATTTAAAGACAAAACATTTTTAAATAAATTTTATTGAAAATATAATAATTATATAATATAATATCAACTGAGGAGGTGGTAAATATTGTGAAAAAAGTTTTAAATATCGGAATTATATTTTTATTATTTATTCAAATATTAAGCCTAAATAGTGTTTAGGCGAGGAACGAAGAGGATTCGGAGAAATTAACAATTTATATATCTTTCGCTTATAGAAAAGCGTTAAAGTTAAAAGTATATAAAAAACAACAAATTTGTGTTTTAAATAGATTTGTTCAGAAAAAGATGATATACATATTTTCGGGAATAATTTTAAATGAACATCTTTCATTTGGGAATACAGTTAAAGAAAATGATATTATAATTGCTGTTCCTTATTATAATGATAATTATACAAATAGGTTTATAGGAATGTCTAACGATGGTGTATTGGCTGACAAAATACGAGTTCAGTTTTCTAGTTCTGATGTAAAAAGAGAGAATACAAAGTTAAACGATATTTTTTTAATGAAGAAAGAATGTAAACCTAAATCATATAGACGTTTATTGCAAAGAAAAATATCTGATTTAGCAAAAGACTGTGATATAAATACCTCTGAAAATAAATTTCCTACAATCGTTCCCAAAAAATCGGATAGTGTACCTGTAGATCCGCTTCCAGTATTTTGGACAACTAACTAGTATACTTTTATAAAATTTAGAGTGATTTTTTTATATGTTGATATAGCTATTTTGACAAAGTGGCTATAGATTCTTTTAGTAGGTCTTTGTTTTGAGTAAGAATAGCAAGTACAGTTCTATATATAATTCCCGAATTTTTATGAAAGTTTTCTTTTACCGTTGTAGCTTGATCGATATCCGGTACGTAAATGGTAAAAGACATTAAATTAAAATCTTCATCTCCTGATATTCCGCAAGTGACGTTGTATCCTCTATTATTTTTTTCTATTTTTACTGTGTTTTCGTTTCTGCTTTTTAAAGTATTTATAAAAGTATTAATAACTTCTATTGATTTTTTCTTTATTATGTGAGGCAAAGATCCGCTTAATTGCTCTGATATTACTTTTCCGCTTTCAGAGACAGTGTATATTTCTTCTTCATTATTTACACATACTAAATTATTATTTGATTTAAGATCAGAAAAAGCCTCGCTAGTTTCAAAATAATTTGATATTCCTCCATTTTGAAGTGTTGAGATAAGATCTGATTTTTTAATTTTAGTATCTATATTAGATAATATGTAACATATTAATACTTTTATTTCCTGTATATTTCGAAGTCCACCCGGATTTACTCCAGCCGAAAAAGCATTTGACTTCATTAAAATTTCCTCCCTACTATTGATTTTATATTAAAACTAAGTGATAGTATCCTAATTATTAATATTTTTATTTTCCTCTGATTTGTTGTTTATTGTTTCCTCTAGTATAAGTATGTTTTTATTTTTGAAAATAGATTTAATATTTTGGGTAAATTTTTCAGTTACGGATTCTATATTTCTTTTTTCGCAGAAGAATGATATCTCCATATATGATTTATTATCCGCTGTTTTTTTAAGATGTATGTTTGGGGAAGGTATTTGAGATATTCTATTATCTAGTATTGTAAATTTTTCTATTTGTTTTTTAATGTCCTTAAATCCGTTTAGACTATCAACTGTATAATTTAATTGACATTTATGCAGATCACAAATACTTTGCCTTACTATATTTGAAGATATTAACTTTGAATTTGGTATTATTACTACTTTATTATTATCTGTAGTAAGAGTTGTAAATACCATTTCTATTTTTGATACAGTTCCCGAGACGCCTTCTATTTTTATGTAATCGCCGATTATAAAGGGTTTGTTAAGTATTAAAAGTATTCCACTTGCTATGTTTGCAAGACTATCTTTTAAGGCAAGACCTATAGTTACTAAAGAAGCTCCTAAGGCAGCCATAATGGAGGTCATATTTACTCCCATCATGTCAAGTATTGATATAATTAAGATCATTCTTAAAGTAAATTTTGATACGGAATTTAAAAAGGATACCATGCCTTGTTCCATATGGGCCTTTCTTAAAAATATTGTAAGAATTTCACTTGCCCTATTTATTAACCAAAAACCTATGAGAAGGAAAAGCAATATTTTAATTATATTTATTCCTATTTCAAAAAACCATTTTTGTGAATTATCTGGTATTGAGTTTATTATATTAAAAAAATCAAACATTTATATGTAACCTCGTTATTTTATAAGATTTGAATGATTATAATTATACCACTAAACTGCAACAGTTCAAGAAAGGACAATTTTTCAGCTATGAATTTGAAAAGTAAAAATTCTATCATAAGCTTATTTATAGCAATATTATGTTTATATTTTGCTCCTGAGTGTTTTTCGGAATCTAATCTTGTAAGTGCTAAATTGATTTGTGATAACACTTGTGTTAAAGCAGGGAAAAGTTTAAAGGTTAAAACATTTATCGACTCCGATTCTAAGCTAAATATTAATAGTTTTAAGTTTACTCTCAGGTATGATAACAGTAAGTTTATTTATAATAATTTTACTGCTCCGAAAGGGACTAGTAGAAGAAATTTTAATGTAAAATCCGAGAATAATTTATTATACATAGAATATATGGGCAAAAGATCGGATTTATTAATAAATTCGAATTTAAACATTTGTAATTTTACTTTTGATTCAAGGGAAGATGTAGATTCTTGTACATGTAAATTTGAATTTTTGAGTTTTGAAATTACGGATAGTAGTAAGAATAATTTTTCTTTGTCTAATTTAGACTGCCTTTTCGTTGACCTTGAATCAGAAGCTAAACCTAATTGTTATTTATCAAAGTTGGTGCCGTCGAGTGGAAACCTTGTCCCGAATTTTAGAAAAGATATTTTTGAATATGATGTTTATGTTGATTATGATACGAGTTTTATTGATTTTGATATTTGTTGTGAAAATGAATTTGCAGTTAGTAATATTAGTAGGAGAAAACTTGCGGCTGCGGGTAAAGATACTAAAATAGATATTGTCGTAAATGACAAGAGGGCCAAATCGAAGCTTACGTATGTCATTAATGTGCATAGAAGTGAAAAGTTTACTAAAGATAAAAAAATTTCTAAAAGTACTTTTTCAAGTAAGGACTCGAGTGATTCATTTAAAACATCCAAAAAAAGTAAATCAGACGGTCTAAGCAGTAAATCCAAACCTTATAAAGCAG
Source organism: uncultured Eubacteriales bacterium (assembly GCA_964416045.1). Lineage (GTDB taxonomy): Bacteria > Bacillota > Clostridia > Oscillospirales > Acutalibacteraceae > CAQBRY01. The sequence continues at coordinate 12,418 of CAYQCM010000011.1, forward strand.
AGTCTGATGGCAGCGCCGAAAATATTAATAATAAAGATAATAGTGACGAATCTGATTCTGATTATGTTGTGTTAGACAATAATAAAAGTTACGAGGATTCTAAAAATTATTTTGATGAAAAACTTATAATAGGGGCTTTTATAATACTGGTTTTGGGTGGAATGCTTGTTTATAAAATTATTGCCAAAAACAAATAAATTAATATTTTTTGCAATTTTATATTAACCTATTGACAACAATACGGTAATTATATTATAATACCATTGTAATATGATTAAATTTGAAGGGGAAGCTTATAATTGAAGAAAGTATTTAATTTTTTGGTTATTTTTTTGTGGTGTTTAGGATTTTGTGCATCATTTGTATTCGCTGACCCTCCTAATAAGGGAAAATGGACTTCCGATGAAGACGACCGGCTTAGAGCAGGAGTTTCACGGTTAGGAGAAAATCGTTGGCCGGAGGTGTCTGAACAGTATGTACGGACTCGTTCTTCCAAGCAGTGCAGAGAGCGTTGGAAACATTATCTTAGTACTAATAAAGATACTCCGTGGAATTTTATGTCTGATTCCCTTTTATTGGAGTTATATAACAAACGCGGCCCTAACTGGAGGGCCATTTCTCGATTTATACCCGGTAAAAGTGAAACAAATGTTAAAAGTAGATTCAATTATCTAATGTCTAATGATGGTGTATATGCTAAAGCGCAGGCTCTGCGTTTTTCTTCTAGTCCTGGTTTAATAAGTGGTCGTGCAAAGTCAGCCGATAATTATTTATTAATGCGTGAACAATTCCGTTCACCTCGAAAAATTATACGTTTTGAGCAAAGACAACTGTCTAGTTTAGAAAAATGCTATGATAGAAATACCTCTGAGAATAAATTTCCTACAATCATTCCCCCAATACCGGATAGTATATCTGAAGATCCGCTTCCAGTATGGTGGTAACTAATTTGACAGAGGGGGCATAGATTCTTTTAGTAGGTCTTTGTTTTGAGTAAGAATAGCAAGTACAGTTCTATATATAATTCCCGGATTTTTATGAAAGTTTTCTTTTACCGCTGTATCTCATGCTTTAAATCAATTTAAATTTTTAGATTCAATAGAAGTATCGGATTTTGAAGATGATGGAAATATAACGGTTATTCCAGAAGAACCTATAAGTATATCATGTGTTCCTCTTCCCTCATTTTTTAGTATTTTGTGTATAAAATTATATATTTAATAGTTAAAAAAAGTAATAAAGTAATTTTTATAAATATTTAAGTTTTTTATGAGATAAACATATTGTTATTTTATCTGATTTAATGCTAAAATATATGTATGACTAATTTTATTATAAATAAATTTATAGATAAAGAATATAATATAGAAGATCCACGAACAAGAAAACAATTTGGGGTTCTAAGCGGAATAGTTGGGATTATATGTAATACTGTTCTTTTCTTAGCCAAATTATTTGTTGGCGTGGTTACTTCTTCTATTGCTGTTAGTGCGGATGCGTTTAATAATTTAGCCGATGCCGGATCTTCAATAGTAACCTTAGTTTGCTTTAAAATGGCTGAAAATCCTGCAGATAAAAAACATCCTTTTGGTCATGGCAGAATAGAATATATATCCGGACTTATAATATCTGTTGCGATAATTATTACCGGGCTTGGTTTTATTAAATCCTCTGTGGAGAAAATTTTTTCTCCAGAAGAAGTTCATTTAGACGTAATTTCATTTGCTATTTTAGTTTTATCTTTATTTTTAAAGCTGTGGATGTCATTTTTTAATACTAGGCTTGGAAAGATTTTAAGATCCTCTGCTATGAAAGCCACTGCTGCTGATTGTTTAATAGATGTTGTTGCAACTTTGGCTATAATTATTAGTATGGTTTTTACTCATTTTACAAATATTAGTGTAGACGCATATGCTGGTGTTTTAGTGGCAGGATTTATAATTTTTACAGGTGTTACAATGCTTAATGAATCTTTAAACCCTCTTTTAGGTACGGCGCCTGATCCTGATTTAATAAGTAAGATAAACAAACTGGTTCTTTCTTATGAAAATGTTGTTGGTGTACATGAGCTAATGGTTCATAATTATGGTCCAACTAAAAGCATCATTTCACTGCATGTCGAAATGCCGTCCAATGTGGATATTATAAAGCTTCATGAGATTATTGACACTATTGAAAATAGGTTAAAAAAAGAATTTAATTGTCAGGCGATTATTCACCTTGATCCAATAGTAGTTGATGACGAATTTGTAAACGAGGTAAGGCGTAAAATATCTGAAATGGTAAAGTTGATTCATCCTAAAGCAAAAGTTTGTGATCTTAGGATAGTACAGGGGTATACTTTTTCAAAAATAATATTCGATTTATTTATACCATATGATCTGGATTCTAAAGATGAAGAAATTATAAGTTCTTTAGAAAGAAGTATAAAAGTGATAGATAGTTCTTATGAATGTATTGCAAATATCAAGAGGGAATACTATGATACTCAAACAAACGGAGAGGAAAATCTAAATATTAAGGAATAGTTATGATGACACAAGACCAAAAGTATATGTCTTTAGCTATAAAGCAGGCAAAAATAGCAGAGAGTTTGAATGAAGTACCGGTTGGGGCTATAATAGTTTATAATGATAAAATAATCTCTAGTGGTTATAATAAGAGGGAAAAATTTAATAATTCATTATGTCATGCTGAAATTGAAGCAATAAATGGAGCATGTGAATACTTAAACAGATGGCGATTAATAGATTGCCATCTTTATGTTACTTTGGAACCGTGCGCTATGTGCGCGGGCGCAATTATTAATGCGAGAATATCTAGAGTAATTTATGGTGCAAGTGACCCAAAATCAGGTTCATGCGGATCAATTGTAAATTTATTTGATTTGCCGTATAATCACAAGCCGGAATTGATTGGGAAAATATTGGAAGATGAGTGTTCAGCCATTATATCCAATTTTTTTAGGAGGATTAGAAATTGCAGGGGGACTATTAAATAATTAATTATTATATTATAAAAAGTTGATACAGTTTAATATTTTTGATATAATATAATAAAAATATTTGAAAGGATAAGCTTTATGGCAGATATTTTCAATAAATTATTATCAAATTTCTGTTCGAGTTTTACGAGTATAAAGAAAATAACGGATTTAACTATCCATGGTACTGGAATGGACACTACTATAGGCAATCTGAAAAAATATACAAAAAATGATAATAAATTATATGAGAGAGAAATGGATATTATGACTCCCCTTTGGAATGTTCTGGGATTACAAGTACCAATCTCTTTGGATAAACAAATACAGAGGGCTGAAAATATAAAAGTTTGTCTTGACGATTTAGCTAAACATCGTTTGATATTAGGAAGTGTATTTGTAGGAGTAGGAACTGCTAAATTTTGGAAAAAGATGTCTACGTTTTGCATGAATAGTATTATTGTTCCCCTCAGGAATGTGCAAAAGATGGCAGAAACAAAAATGCTAAAAGGGATTGATGACATACAGAAAAGATTATCAGATAATTTTAATGATATGAAAAGTAAAAATAAAGATCAACATAATAAAGATGCACAGGCTATTCTTGATTTATGGAACAACACCATAGGGAGTAACGGAGCAAATATAACCCTTGCGTATCAACAAGTATTCCCTGAATGTTTTCAAAGTATGTATATGACAATATCTACTATGGTTAAATCAAATAGTCCATTATGTAAACTTGTAACGAATAATGGAAGTAATACTACTGGAAATGTTTATTGGGATTTGTTTTCTGCAATTAAAAACGTAGAACGAAATTGGAACAGCTGTAAGAAATAATAAAATAATCCTTTAAGATACTTTTTCCAAATCTTTTTTTAATTTGTCTATTATTCTTTTTTCAAGCCTTGAGATATAGGACTGAGATATACCCATAAGGTCGGCAACTTCCTTTTGGGTATGTTCTTTGTTTCCCGAAAGTCCAAACCTAAACTCCATTATTGACTTATCTCTAGAGGATAGTTTATCAATTGCCTGAGATAGTAACGTACACTCCACTTCCTGCTCTAATTTTCCTCCCACAGAGTCGTTATCGCTTCCTAATATATCTGAAAGCAAAAGTTCATTTCCATCCCCATCTGTATTGAGAGGCTCATCTATGGATGTTTCATTTTTTAACTGTGAGCTTTTTCTAAGATACATTAATATTTCATTTTCTATGCATCTTGATGCGTAGGTAGCAAGTTTAATGTTTCTTTCAGGGCAAAATGTATTTACTGCTTTTATAAGTCCGATAGTACCTATTGATATTAGGTCTTCTACACACGCGCCTAAAGTATCAAATTTTTTTGCTATGTATACTACTAATCTTAAATTGTGTGTTATAAGAAGTTCTCTTACGCTGTTATCACCTGCTATAATTTTTGTCATAACTTCTGATTCCTGAGCTTTAGTAAGAGGAGGAGGCAATACTTCAGGTCCATTAATATAATGAACTTCCTTTTTAAAATATGAAAATATTTTTTTTAAGAAATGAATATACCAAGACAAAATTTTTTGTTTAATTTTAATTATATTACTCATCAAACTGTATCTCCTTGATTCTTAAATATATTTACTCAAGTATTTCAGGATTAATTAATGCGTCATATTTAGGGTCCAATATCCCTTCTTTACAAATTGCTATATATACTTCTTTTTTACTCGGTATATTATTATCATCATATATTATTATGTAATCCGGCTTAAATGCTGGGAGGATTCCTTCTCCTGAGATCGTTTTAAAAGGAATAACTCTTAATTTAGTTTGGATATTTTTGTGATTATCGGAGTTTAACAGATCATATGTGGTTAATGATTTAGCGCTCAGAGGGATAAACTCGTTTATCTTTTCTTCATTTACTACTATTATGGGTAGATTAGAAAAAGGCTCTTTTAAGCTATTACCCGTATCTATTTTTGCGTTTAATTCTATTTTTTTATCGTATAGATTAATATGTATTTTTTTATAAAGAGACATATCTTCATGTTTACCTATAAATTTATTTATAATACTTATAAGAGTATATGAAAAAATCGTTAGGATTATGAGTATTAAAGGAGAAATATTAAAGTATACCATTCCATTATTAACAATTAATCCATTTGGTCTAAATATGAACCATAGAGCTAAAATACACCCTGAAAAAGCGAAATTTATGGAGTAGAAACAGACAATACATTTTATTAGACTTTTTTTATTTTGTAATCCAAAAGCTACTAATATTATAGTTACGGACATCAAAAGTTTTATAATCATGGAACTGAATATGTTTTTATAAGGAAGTAAAATATACAAGGAATATATAGCTCCAAGCAAGGCTCCTAAAATCATTTTTATTTTTTTCGTCTTTATATAAAGAAATTTGGAGGTAGCTTTTAGAGTAAAGTAATTTATAAATAAGTTTACGGATATAAGAATATCTATATAGATTGTTTGGTACATATTCCCTCTTAAAATTATTTGTTATATTTAATTATATTCAGGGGATAAAATAAATTTGTCATAAATTGTAAAGATAAGTTTAATTATATAATAGTTTAAAACAAACATTATACTTGGCCAATTATCAAATTTTTAGTTTAATAGTACTAAAAAGATGTGGAGGATATTATGAAAGAAATAAAAATAACTGTGGCAGCTATGACTGCAAGTGATAAAAATTAAAAAGAAAAATTTTTTAAAAAAGTTAAAGATTTTGCAAACCGTAATGGGAATGAGTTTACTTCTTTAAGTAACGGAAAATGTGAATTATGGTATAGAGATATTATAAAATTTATATTTTATGATGTCCCAAGTGATGATCAAGGTGTTTCTGTATATAAAAGTATTTTTAAGATGGGAAAAGATGGTTGTATTTTGGTTTATAAGAGTAGCAATATGATGAGGGAAAACAGATATGAAAACCATTTGATATCAAAT